>CAZANT010000071.1:0-9973 GCA_964486575.1 uncultured Burkholderiaceae bacterium
GACAAACTGGTAGCCGCTGTCTCGGAGGTGGTTGAGAAGCGCGACCAGCGCCTGATCCTCCAGTGTCACAGTCAATGCAGGTGAACGGCACGCAGTTCGCGGCAGTACCGTTCAAAACAACGCTGCCCTGACACCAACCGCATCAAAGCACCCTCCGCCAGAAAGCGCGAACAAGCCGCATCTTGCGCCACCAAAGGGCGAATGATTTCCTGGATCCACTGGCGCGCGTGTGACTTGTCGAGCATGGCGTGCAAATCAAAATACGCCCGTGTCTGGCCATTCAAACCAAGCCGACGCATGCCCTTAGACACCAGTTCCACACGGCCCGGCGCAGTCAATTCCACCACACCCAGAGCCCCCAGCGAGTGGTAGGTGTAGCGGCGCGCCGTGGCCAGCCCGAGCATCAAATTGCTCAATGCCAACGACTCCCACACGGTGGACTCAATGGCGGGCTGTAGGTCCAGCGTTTGCACCATGGTGTCGAGCATGGGGCCGTGCATGCCTTTCGCACGACCATGGCCCATTTCATCCCAGAAATTGCGCGCACATTCCAACTTGGCCTGCGCGGGCAGCTTGACCTGTGTGTACGCCACCAGGTCATCAAAACCAGCCTCTCCCGCCACCTCTTGCGTCAGAAACCAACGCATTTGCGGCATCGTCGCCTGCTGCGCCAGCCAATCGAACAGGGAATGGCGCTGGCCTGGCCCGTCCAGCAACAGTTGTTCAAACCAGGCCACGAAGGCGTCGGCGTCCAGGCAATCGGGCGGCAGACGGTCAGCGACCTCACGGCGCAGCGCCTCAATGAAGTGGCCTTCGTCGCGCCGGAATGACAGGTCGTCGGACAACTCGGCCTCCCAATCGGCCGAAGGCATTGCCACGGCCACCCGTCTTTGGTTGAACTGGGCCAGCCGGCGATGAAAGGCCAGGGGGTTGTCCCGCCACAACGTGGGGGCACGGGGCGCAACTGTGGACGCAGCGGGCGTCGCACGGACAGGTGTTGGTGAGGTGTGCATGCACCATTGTCTGGCTCAGCCCAGCCTTGCGGTGTAGGACAAGTGCCGCATGCGGCACCAGCGGCTAGGACTTCGATCGGCTGGCCAGCAGCAAGGCCAGCGCCAGCAGCGCCAGGGCCGAGAAGCTCAGAAAGGACCAGTTGGCGATCGACAAACTCAGAAACGTCCAGTCGATCTTGGTGCAGTCACCACTGCCTTTGAAAATCATTGGGATGGCACGCTGCAGTGGGAAGGTTTCGATCATTCCGTAGAAGTCCCGGCCGCAGCTGGCAATCTCGGGCGGGTACCACTGCAGCCAGCTCTGGCGCGCTGCGACGAAGGCGCCGAAGCCGGCGCCGAGCAACACCAGCAGTCCCGCGCCAATTCTCAGGCCTTTGGGACTGCTGGCCGCCGCCAAACCGGACAGTACTGCGACAAAAACGAGAGCGTAGCGCTGCACGATGCACATCGGGCAGGGCTCCAGCCCAACCCCATGCTGCAGGTACAGGCCAAAGGCCAGCATGGCCATACAGACCAGGCCCATGAGCGCAAAAACACGGCGTGGCGCCGTGGTGATCCAGGTCAACAACATCCCACCTCCAGATGGGCGGTCACTGAACAGGCTCAGGCCGCCGTTTCTACAAATACCCGGGCGCGGCGTGGTGTCACCACCAGCGTCTCGCCCTCGCGGAAGCCCGCGTCCCGGTATTGTTGCGCAGGAATCTGAGCCTCGATCAGCTTGTTGGCAGCGTCCTCACCGCTCGGCTGGTCTTCCACCGGAATGAGCTCCAGCCTCGCGATGGGGCCGATGACGATGGCACGGCTTAGCTGTACCACGATGCCTCGGGCACGGCCTTCGCCATCGAGCTGCTGGCCGGGGGAATAGTGGTCGATGTCGAAGTCGTGCGGGCGCACAAACGCGGTGGCCTTGGCGTCCTGTACAGCGCCATGTTCCGGTGCAGACAGGCGCATGCCTTCAAGGTGCACCTCGCCTTCGTGGGCGCGGCCGTGGAACAGGTTCACGTCGCCCAGGAAGCCATATACAAACGGGCTGGCCGGATGGTCCCAGACGTCTTGTGGCGAGCCGACCTGCTCGATCTGCCCCTTGTTGATCACAACCACACGGTCAGCCACCTCCAGTGCTTCTTCCTGGTCGTGGGTCACGAAGATGCTGGTCACATGCAACTCGTCGTGCAGGCGGCGCAGCCATCGGCGCAGTTCCTTGCGGACTTTGGCATCGAGCGCACCGAAGGGCTCATCGAGCAGCAGCACCTTGGGCTCCACCGCCAGCGCACGGGCCAGCGCAATGCGTTGGCGCTGGCCGCCAGACAACTGCGACGGGAATCGGTCGGCCAGCCAGTCGAGCTGCACCAAGCTGAGCAAGTCGTGCACTTTCTGTTTGATAACCGCGTCGCTCGGACGCTGGCCGCGCGGCTTGACGCGCAGGCCGAAGGCCACGTTCTCGAAAACGGTCATGTGGCGGAACAGCGCGTAGTGCTGGAAGACAAAGCCGACTTGGCGCTCGCGCACATGCACATCGGTGGTGTCTTCGCCCGAGAAATGGATGCTGCCCACGTCGGCCGTTTCCAGCCCGGCAATGATGCGCAGCAGGGTGGTCTTGCCGCAACCGGAGGGGCCGAGCAGCGCGACCAGTTCGCCGGAGTCGATGTTGAGGTTGACGTTGCGCAGGGCCTGAAAATCGCCAAACTGCTTGCTGACGTTGCGGATTTCGATACTCATTTTGTGCTTTCAATCTGGACCGGAGGACGCTCTGGCGGTATCTCGGCGGCGGCTTTCATTTCACGTTCGTGTCGCCACTCGACCACCGACTTGATGACCAGCGTCACCAGCGCCAGCAAGGCCAGCAGCGAGGCCACGGCAAACGCGGCCACCGACTGGTACTCGTTGTAGAGAACTTCCACGTGCAGCGGCATGGTGTTGGTCTGGCCCCGGATGTGGCCGGATACGACCGACACCGCGCCGAACTCGCCCATGGCCCGCGCGTTGCAAAGAATCACTCCGTACATCAGGCCCCACTTGATGTTGGGCAGCGTTACATACCAGAAGGTCTGCCAGCCGGTGGCGCCCAACACAATGGCCGCCTGCTCCTCGTCGTTGCCCTGGGCCTGCATTAACGGGATCAGCTCACGGGCAATGAAAGGAAAAGTCACAAAAATGGTGGCCAGCACGATGCCGGGGACGGCAAAGATGATCTTGATGTCGTGTGCCTGCAGCCAGGGGCCGAACCAGCCTTGCGCGCCAAAGATCAGCACATAAATCAAACCCGCCACCACCGGCGACACCGAAAACGGCAAGTCCACCAGCGTGGTCAGCACCGACTTGCCACGGAATTCGTACTTGGCGATGCACCAGGCGGCCGCCACACCAAACACCAGGTTCACAGGGACCGCAATCAACGCGGTGAGGAAGGTCAGTTTGATGGCCGACAACGCATCGGGCTCCTGCAACGCCGCCCAATAGGCATCAAACCCCTTGCGCAAGGCCTCCGCGAACACGGCCGCCAACGGCAGCACCAGGAACAAGGCCATGAACAGCAGCGCGGTACCGATCAGGGTGTAGCGTACCCACGCGGCTTCGGTGGTTCCCGCTGTTTTGCGTCTCACAGAATTGGTAGCTTGGCTCATTTTGGCGCCTCGGTGAACTTGCGCTGCCATGCCTGGAGACCGTTGATCAACAACAACAACACAAACGAGATCACCAGCATCACCAACGCCACCGCCGTGGCACCAGCGTAGTCGTATTGCTCCAGCTTGCCGATGATGATCAGCGGCGTGATCTCAGACACCAGCGGCACGTTGCCGGCAATGAAGATCACCGAGCCGTACTCGCCGATCGCGCGGGCAAAGGCCATGGCGAAACCGGTCAACAGCGCAGGCAAGATGGACGGCAATATCACCTTCACAAAGGTCTGCAGCCGGGTCGCGCCCAGGCAGGTGGCAGCCTCTTCCAGCTCCTTCTCCGCGTCTTCCAACACCGGTTGTACCGTGCGCACCACAAACGGCAAGCCGATAAAAATCAGTGCAATCACGATACCCGCCGGCTTGAACGCCAGCTGAATCCCCAGCGGCTCCAGGTACTGGCCAATCCATCCATTACCCGCCAGGAGCGCGGTGAGCGAGATGCCTGCCACGGCAGTGGGCAAGGCGAACGGCAGGTCCACCAGCGCATCGACAATTTTCTTGCCCGGGAACTGATAGCGAACCAGCACCCAAGCCACCAGCAGCCCAAACACGAGGTTCACCAGCGCGGCGATCAGCGACGCGCCAAAGGTGAGTTGGTACGAGGCCACCACGCGTGGCGAACTGATGGCGGCCCAGAACTGCTCTAACGTCAGGCTGAAGGTTTTGAACACCAACGCCGACAGTGGAATCAGCACGATCAGGCACAGGTAAAACAGCGTGTAGCCGAGCGTAAGGTGAAAACCAGGCAGCACTTTCTTGCTGCCACGGGGCTTCGCCGGCGCCGTCTGCGGGGCCGGATTGGTCAGAACTGCAGAGGACATTTACTTGACGGTGTAGATCTTGTCGAACTGGCCGCCGTCGTTGAAGTGGACTTTCTGCGCCTCCACCAGAGATCCGAAATACTCGGACACCGGCACCAGCGTCAAGGGTTTGAAGGTCTGCGCGTATTTTTTCAAAACCGCCGGCGAGCGCGGGCGGATGGCGTGTTTGGCCGCGATTTCCTGGCCCTCTTCGGAATACAGGTAGTCAAGGTAGGCTTTGGCGAGCTCACCGGTGCCTTTCTTGGCCACCGTGCGCTCCACCACCGCGACCGGGTTCTCGGCAATGATGCTTACCGAGGGGTGAATCGCATCAACCTTGCCGGTGCCGAATTCACGGTCGACCGATACCACTTCCGACTCGAACGTCACCAACACGTCGCCGATGTTGCGCTGCAGGAACACGGCGGTGGCGTCTCGGCCACCGCGGGCCAGCACCGGCACGTTGGCGTACAGCTTCTTCACGAACTCGGCAGCGTCGGCGTCGCTGCCGCCCTTCTTGCGCACATAGCTCCAAGCCGCCAGGTAGGCCATGCGGCCGTTGCCACCGGTCTTGGGGTTAACGACCACCACCTGGATGCCAGGCTTGATCAGGTCGTCCCAGTCCTTGATGCCCTTGGGGTTGCCGTTGCGCACCAGGAACAGCATCGTGGAGGTGGTCGGCGCCGCGTTGTTCGAGAAGCGCTTGGTCCAGTCTTTGGCGACCACGCCCTTCTCGGCCAGGAAATCCACATCGGTGGTGGTGTTCATGGTCACCACGTCGGCCTCGAGACCGTCGTTGACCGCGCGCGCCTGGGCACTCGAGCCCGCATGCGACTGATCGACCTTCACGTCTTTGCCAGTGGTCTTTTTGATATGGGCCACAAAGGCCGCGTTGTAGTCTTTGTAGAACTCACGTGACACGTCGTACGACACGTTGAGCAGGGTCTGGGCGCCCGCGGCACCGCCAGCGAGCAGGGCAAAGACGGCCAGTGCGTGTTTTATGGGTGTTTTCATGTTGTCTGAGCTGCGAGGTTGGTATTGGTATTGATGGGGTGCTGGTCGGGCACCTGCCCGAGCAAGGACTGCAGGAGCGCCATGCCCAGCGGCCATTCGCCGTGGCCCGACTCTACATTGATGTGGCCCGCGTCCTGCATACGGACAAACTCGCTGCCCCAGGCCCGGGCGTAAGCACCAGCCAGCCGCACCGGGCAAAAAGGATCGTTGGAGCTGGCCACCAGCACACTGCGGTAGGGCAGCTTTTGGTACGGCACAGGTGCAAAGTCGTTCAGCGCCGAACGGCGCTCCGGGTCGGCCGGCGCCACCAGCAGGGCACCGCGGATGCGTGATACCGCCTCAGGCGGAAGGTGGGCCGTGGTGATGCAACCCAGGCTGTGCGCGACCACCACCACCGGGCCGCTCTGCGCGAGGATGCAACGGCTGAGCGAGCCCACCCAGGAAGGCCGCGACGGGGTGACCCAATCGTCTTGTTGGACCCGCACTGCGCCGACCAAGCGCTCTGCCCACAGGCTTTGCCAATGGCCAGGGCCAGAGTCGCGCCAGCCGGGCACGATGACGATGGGGGGATGCATGGACATGGGAGGCCGAATATTGCCGCCACCTCCAACAAACTCAAACGACTGTTTCGTCGTTTGCTTATACCGGAATCGCTTAAAGAGGCGATTGATTAGCTACAGTTACTATAGCTGAATGATCAGATTCCATAATGGCTAATACCGGATTCTGCGTGATTTCTACCTGGGCGGCTGCCAGCCACGCACCTCATGCAGTCCCCGTGCCACGCCAAGGCGCTCAGCCCACGACCCCACCAATCTGGCACCGGCTTCGGTACGGCGTCAGGTGCGGCGGCAGGCGGCATCGGGCCAGCCACGACCGGGCGACCACACACACCGGTTGGGTGAATTTCCCGACTTTTTTGCCTGAAAACAACATCTCGGGTTGCTGACAAAACCCGAAATTCTGTTTTGTAAGGATTTACGCAAATAATAGCGATTCGTACTAACTGTCCAGCCAGAAACGCAGCCCAAGCGCACTTGGGGCCGATCGTTCGAGCCACACAGAGGTGTCGAGACAACCCCTCTCACGACTCAAAGGAAAGCCTATGCGCTGCGAAACCGCACCCAATCCCCGTTCCGCTCACCCGCCCGCTGACCACAGCCTGACAGCCGTTGCGCTGGCAGCCGCCCTCACGCTGGGCACGGGCGCAGCCCATGCCCAGCCAGCCGCAACCCCAACCAAGACAGAGAAAGCACTGGGCACGGTGGACGTGGTCGACTTTCGCGGCACGCAGGTGGACAGCATCAAATACACCCGCGACCTGAAAGACACGCCGCGCATCATCACCATCCTGCCCGACGATTTGCTTCAGGAGCAAAACACCACCTCGCTGAAAGACGCGCTGCGGAACATCCCCGGCATCAGCCTGCAGGCCGGGGAAGGCAACCCACCTGGCGGCGACCAGCTCAAAATCCGGGGCTTCAATGCGCGCGACGACCTCAACGTCAATGGCACGCGTGACCTCGGCAACTACTTCCGCGACCCGTTCTATGTGGACCAACTGGAAGTGGTGAAAGGTCCAAACTCCTCATTTTCTGGCCGTGGCTCGGCGGGTGGCACCATCAACTTCGTGACCAAAAAGCCGGAACAGCGCGATTTCGGCCGTTTTGAGGGCAGCGTGGGCACCGACAACCTGTTCCGCACCACGCTCGACCTCAACCGCACGATTGACGACAACAGCGCGTTTCGCCTCAACCTGATGGGCCATGCGTCCGACACACCGGGACGCGACGTGGTGGACGAGAAGCGCCATGGCCTTTACGGCGCCTACACCTGGGGCTTCAAGGAAAAAACCCAGATCACCGCAGACTACCTGCTGCTGCGGCAGAACGACACGCCTGATGCCGGCCTCCCCTTCGACCGCGACCCCGCCGGTACCAACGCGCGTGGTACCGGCCGCGTGCCACCGGAGCTGCGCTTCGACAACTTCTACGGCCACGTGGACGACTACAAAAAAGTCGCTGTTGACCAGTTTGGGCTGGCCATCCAGCACCGCCTCAGCCCGTCGGCCACCCTTCGCAACCAGACCCGTTACAGCGTGGTCGACAACGATTCGGTCACGTCGTCGCCCCGCATTCGCAATGTCCCGGCAGCGTCGGCCGATTTTCAGGGGGCGATGGTGGTCGGCGACACCAAGCCACGCGACCAGAAAGACGAGGGCTTCTCCAACCAGACCGATGTCCTGTTCTCCTTCACCGCCGGCGGACTGCAACACGACGTGGTCGCCGGCCTGGAATTTGGCCAGTTCAGCTACGCCAACCGACGCCGGCCCGACGTGATCGGCCCGCTCACCGACCTCTACAACCCGCAGGTGCGCAACCGTCCCGCCACGCCTTTCGACGGCACCGTCTACCGCTTCAAGACCGAGGAATCGGCGCTGTATGTTCTGGACACGGTCAGGCTGTCACCCCAATGGGACCTGAACGCCGGCGTCCGCTGGGACCACGTCAAGGCCCGTGCCAGCGAAAGCGGCCGCGAGAATTTACCCTCGCCCGGTACCAATCTGGACATCGCCCGCACCGACACGGAGGTCAGCTACAGCCTCGGGTTGGTCTACAAGCTGACACCCAAAACCTCCCTGTATGCATCGTTTGGCAACGCATTCGAGGTTTCGGGCAACTTCGACCGCAACCAGGTGCAACTGGCCGGTGGTGCCACCGCCCGCGTGGCCAGCGCAGCCACTTTCAACCTGCCCGCAGAGGAAACCCGCGCCATTGAACTGGGCGCCAAGTGGGAAGTCGGCAGCGGGCTGGATCTCAACGCCGCCCTGTTCCGCACCCAGCGCAGCAACGCCCGCTTCCCCGGCCAGGCGGGAGGCGATAACTCCATCCTGGACGCCCGCTTGCGGGTTCAGGGCTTTGAGTTGCTCGCTGCCGGCCGCATCACACCTGCCTGGCGCTTGTATTCGGGCTTCACCTACCTCGACTCTGAAGTGCTGTCAGCCCCGAGTCGGCCGTTCGCAGAAGGGCAGGAACTTGGGGGCACACCGAAGACCTCGTTCAATGTGTTCACCACCTACGACCTCACACCCAAGATCACCCTGGGGGGCGGACTGCAGTACCAGGACAACACCTTCGGCAGCGTGCAGGCCACCGCCACCGGTACCCGCAAAGTGTTCGTGCCCAGTTACACGGTGGCCGACCTCTACGCCACCTACAAGTTCTCGTCCAAAACGCGCCTGAGCATCAACCTGTACAACCTGGCCGACAAACGCTACATCTCCCAAACGGCGGAGGGCGGAGGTCAGGGCATCCCTGGCCCAGGCCGCCAGCTCATCGCCACACTGCGGCACGACTTCTGAACCAACGAAGCGCCGAACCACAAACCAGACAGGCAGCGCCCTGCCCCGCTCTGGGCAGCGGACCGTTCAGGCGGGCACTGGCCCGCGCACAACGATGGGTTCGAGAGCGTCTGACTGGGGCAGGATGCGGCCAATCACCGCCGTGTGCGGGTAGCCACCGGCACGCAGGATCGCCAGGCAGGCTTCGGCCTGATCGGCCGGCACGCTGGCCAGCAATCCGCCAGCGGTCTGCGGGTCAAACAGCAGCGGATAACGGGGGTGGTTAACGAAGTCAGCTTGATTGCGCACCGCGCGGCGCAATCGCACGTTGGCAGGTGCCAGCGAACTGGCAAAGCCTGCAGCCAGGCAGGCCCCTGCCCCGTCCAACACCGGCAGCGCTGACAGGTCCAGCTCCGCGTCGACGCTCGAGGGACGGGTCATTTCCAGCAAGTGGCCAAGCAGCCCAAAACCAGTCAGGTCGGTGCAGGCGGTGGCGCCGTGCCGCAGCAAAATCTCGGCACCGGCGCGATTGGACACCACCATCGACCGCAGCGCCTGGTGAATCCAGCGCCCCCGAAAACCCGGGATGTGCGCCGCCTGCGGGTAGGCTGCAAACAAGGTGCCGGTCCCCACGGGTTTGGTCAACAGCAGTATGTCGCCGGGCCGCATGCCGCCCTTGCGCATCACGCCGTCCATCGACTCGTCCACCAGGCCATTGATGGCGAACCCCAGGGCCAGTTCTTTGCCTTCGCCGGTGTGGCCGCCGACCAATGCGCACCCGGCGGCATTGAGCACCGCAATGGCGCCACTCATCATCTGGAACAACAGCTCTTCGACCTTGGCCTCGAGTCCGGGCGGCACCGTGACCACCGCCGTGGCCGACTGCGGCTCGCCACCCATCGCGTAGATGTCGCCCAGCGCGTGGTTGGCCGCCACCTGCCCAAAGACATACGGGTCGTCTGTAAAGGCGCGGAAAAAGTCCACCGTGTGCACCAGGGCCTTGCCCGATGGCACGCGCACAACCGCCGCGTCGTCGGGCGAATGCAAGCCAATCAGCACATCGTCGCGCTCAACTGGCTTCAATGCACCCAACGCGCGCGACAACACGGTGGCACCCACCTTGGC
>CAZANT010000072.1:0-9931 GCA_964486575.1 uncultured Burkholderiaceae bacterium
GTACCTCGACGAAAGCTACCGCATCGACGAGGGCCTGCGCATCGCCCGCCAGCTGTTGATCGACATCAACCGCCTTGGACTGCCGGCTGGCAGCGAATTCCTGGACGTGATCTCGCCGCAGTACATCGGTGACCTGATTTCCTGGGGCGCCATCGGCGCGCGCACCACCGAAAGCCAGATCCACCGCGAGCTGGCTTCGGGTCTGTCCGCGCCGATTGGCTTCAAGAACGGCACCGACGGCAACATCAAGATCGCCACCGATGCGATCCAGTCCGCCTCGCGCCCGCACCACTTCTTGTCAGTCCACAAAAACGGCCAGGTCGCCATCGTGCAGACCCGTGGCAACCAGGACTGCCACGTGATCCTGCGCGGCGGCAAAGGCCCCAACTACGACGCAGCCAGCGTTGCTGCGGCCTGCAAAGACCTGGAGGCTGCAAAGCTCCCGGCTTCCCTGATGGTGGACTTCAGCCATGCCAACAGCTCCAAGCAGCACGAAAAGCAGATGGAAGTGGCGCGCGACATCGCAGGTCAGATCGCAGGAGGTTCGCGCAGCGTGTTCGGCGTGATGGTGGAAAGCCACCTCAACGGCGGCGCGCAGAAGTTCACCCCGGGCAAGGACGACGCCTCCAAGCTGGCATACGGCCAGAGCATCACCGATGCCTGCCTGAACTGGGACGACTCCCTGCAGAGTCTTCAGATCCTGTCCGACGCCATCAAGGCGAGGCGGGGCTGATCCAGGGTCTCAGGCCAGTGCGGTGAGCAGGCGGGCGTGGATCCCGCCAAAGCTGCCGTTGCTCATGCACAAGATGTGGTCGCCGCTGCGGGCGGCGGCCACCACCTGATTCAGCAGCGCGTCCACACTGTCGGCGACCACCGCCCGCGCACCCATCGGCGCCAACGCACCCCGCACATCCCAATCCAATCCGCCTGCATGACAAAACGCCAGGTCAGCTTGAACCAGGCTTTCGGGCAGCTGCGCAGCCATTGTGCCCAGCTTCATGGTGTTGCTTCGTGGTTCAAACACTGCGAGGATGCGGGCGGTCCCCACTTGCCGGCGTAGACCGTCCACGGTGGTGGCAATGGCGGTGGGGTGGTGGGCAAAGTCGTCGTAGACGGTGATGCCGCTTGCGCTGCCGCGTACCTCCAGCCGGCGCCGTACATTGCGAAAGCCGGCCAACGCCTGAGCGGCCTGCGCTGGCGCCACGCCCACGTGCGTCGCCGCCGCCACGGCGGCCAGCGCGTTCATCTGGTTGTGCACCCCGGCGAGTTCCCAGACCACTTCGGCCACGCGCTGGCCGCGGTGCCGCACCGCGAACGCAGCGGGGGAACCATCATAAGTCCAGTCGCCCCCGGCACCAAAAGCTGCCCGCGCGCTCCAGCAGCCTTGTGCCAGCACCCGCTTCAGGCTGGCCTGCTCGGCGTTGAACACCACCTGACCTTGCGCCGGTACCGTACGCACCAAATGGTGGAACTGCCGCTCAATGGCAGCAAGGTTGTCGAAAATATCCGCGTGGTCGAACTCTAGGTTGTTCAGCACGGCGGTGCGTGGCCGGTAGTGAACGAACTTGCTGCGCTTGTCGAAAAACGCGGTGTCGTACTCGTCGGCTTCGATCACGAAGCTCTTGCCTTTACCCAGCCTTGCTGACACGCCAAAGTTGAGCGGCACCCCGCCCACCAGAAAGCCTGGCTGCAGACCGGCCGATTCCAGAATCCACGCCAGCATGCCCGTGGTGGTGGTTTTGCCATGGGTGCCCGCCACTGCCAGCACGTGGCGGCTTTGCAGCACGTGTTCAGCCAGCCACTGTGGGCCGCTGGTGTAGGGCAGGCCCGCGTCGAGAATGGCCTCCATCAACGGAAACTTCGGCGTGCCGTCGGCCAGGTGGGCCCGACTGACGACGTTGCCCACCACAAACATGTCCGGTTTCAGGGCCAGCTGGTCGGCGCTGAACCCTTCAATCAGTTCAATGCCCAAGGCGCGCAGCTGATCGCTCATTGGGGGGTAAACGCCGGCATCGCAGCCGGTGACTTTGTGTCCTGCTTCGCGGGCGAGGGCGGCCAGGCCGCCCATGAAGGTGCCGCAGATGCCCAGAATGTGGATGTGCATGCGCTGATTTTAGGGCTTCACATGCCATATGGCCCCCAAGCCCCAGCCAGATTTGCCAGTTTAGCTATCAAAAAAGTAGCATCAAAGCTCGCTGCTTGGCGACTCAAAAAGCCTTGCTGCGTCACGCCGCAGGCGACCCATGCAGAATGCGGGCATGGACTCCCTCAAATCCGAGATTGCAGCCACCGCTGCCCGCATGGTGGTGGAGGAGGGGCTGGAATTCGGCCCCGCCAAGCGCCGTGCCGTCAAGCAGATGGGCCTGTCGGCCCGTACCAGCCTGCCTGACAACGACGAACTTGAAGCTGCGGTACGCGAGTACCTTGCGCTGTTTTGTGGTGACACCCAGCCGGCCGAGCTGGCGGCCTTGCGGCGATTGGCAGCGCTGTGGATGGCCCGGCTTGCACCGTTTCGGCCCTATGTGGTGGGCGCGGTCTGGCGTGGCACGGCGACCCGCTTGTCTGATATCCACCTGCATCTGTTCTGTGATGACCCGAAAGCGGTAGACATCGCGCTGATCGACCAGCAACTGCGCTACACCGCCCACACCACGCCCAGCTTCCGGGGCGAACCGACCCAGGTGCTGAGTTTGAGCGTACCCGCACCCGAACTGGGCGAGGCCATCGGCCTGCATCTGACCCTGCACGATTACGACGACTTGCGCCAGTCGCCTGGGCTGGACGCGCAAGGTCGTCGCCAGCGCGGCGACCTGCAGGCCCTGAACCAATTGCTGAACGAGGACCCGACCCATGCCCCCGCCTGAGATGCCACCCAGTACCGACACGGCAGAAACGCCACCGTCCTCCACCCGACGCACCCTGCTGTTGGGCGGGGTGGCCACGCTGGCGGTGGCTGGCGGGGTTGGCCTGGGGCTGAAAACACAAAGCGGCGCCGTTGGTCAGACCACGGCGGCACTGAGTCCCGCGGAAGCCCAGTTCTGGTCGCAGCGCTTTGACACACCCAGTGGCGAGCCGCTGGCGATGTCGTCATTCGCAGGCAAGCCGTTGTTGATCAATTTCTGGGCCACATGGTGCCCACCCTGCATTGAAGAACTGCCGTTGCTGGACCGTTTTTACCGGGACAACGCCGCCAGCGGCTGGCAAGTGCTTGGCCTGGCGATCGACCAGCCGAGCGCAGTCAAGGCCTTTCTACAAAAAATGCCGATCACTTTTCCCAACGCGCTCGCCGGTTTCGGCGGTACGGAGTTGGGCAAATCGCTGGGTAACCTGAGCGGGGCCTTGCCGTTCACGGTGGTGCTGGGCGAAGCAGGCAGTGTGCTGCAGCGCAAGATGGGGCAGGTCAAGCCCGACGACCTGACGCAGTGGCGGCAATTGCGCTGAAAGTGGCGCCAATAGCGTTATTTTTCGGTTTTTGGGTTACATTGCGCCCTTGGTTTTCAAGGTGTGTCACCCTGGCGTCTCGGCGGCTGAAAGTGCGATGATCGGCCAGTCTGTTGGTGCCGGTTGGACCCTGTCTGGCGTTTTTTTCTGCCTCTTCATGGACTAGAATAGGGCGCTTCTGCCCGGCAATGAGCCACCAACTTGGCTGGATTTAAATGGTTTTTCTGTCAATAGATGCCATTTAGCTACAAATAGTCAACAAAAATAAGCGAGGTGCTATGGATTTGCGCAAACTCAAAACCCTGATCGACCTGGTGTCCGAGTCCAATGTGTCGGAACTGGAGATCACCGAAGCCGAGGGCAAGGTTCGAATCGTCAAGGGTGGTGGCGCCATGCCCATGGTTGCCTACGCCCCCGCGCCAATGGCCGCGCCTGTGGTGCAAAACGCACCGCCCTCACCGCCAGCAGCGCCTGTCGCTGCTACCCCTGCGGTTCCTGCAGGTCACGTGGTGAAGTCTCCTATGGTGGGCACTTTCTACCGCTCGCCCAGCCCCGGCGCCAAGCCGTTCGTGGAAATTGGCAGCCAGATCAAGGAGGGCGAGACCATCTGCATCATCGAGGCGATGAAAATTTTGAATGAGATTGAGGCCGACAAGAGCGGCACGGTGGTGCAGATGCTGAGCGACAACGGCGAGGCGGTCGAGTACGGCCAACCCTTGTTCGTTATCGAGTGACGCCAGCCAGCCCCCGTTCCCCATGTTCAAGAAAATTCTGATCGCCAACCGCGGCGAAATCGCCCTGCGCATCCAGCGCGCCTGCCGAGAGCTGGGTGTCAAGGCGGTGATGGTGTATTCCGAAGCCGACCGCGAAGCCAAATACATCAAACTGGCCGATGAAGCGGTCTGCATTGGCCCGGCGCCCTCCGGCCAGAGCTACCTCAACATGCCTGCCATCATCTCGGCGGCCGAAGTAACCGACGCCGAAGCAATCCACCCGGGCTATGGCTTTCTGAGCGAGAACGCGGATTTCGCCGAGCGGGTTGAAAAAAGCGGCTTCCAGTTCATTGGCCCCACACCGGAGTCCATCCGCATCATGGGCGACAAGGTGTCGGCCAAACAAACCATGATCAAGGCCGGTGTGCCCTGCGTACCAGGATCTGAAGGCGCGTTGCCAGACGACCCGGTACAGATCCGCCGTATCGCCAAGGCGGTGGGTTACCCAGTCATCATCAAGGCCGCAGGCGGCGGCGGTGGCCGTGGCATGCGGGTGGTGCACACCGAAGCTGCGCTGATTCACGCGGTGCAGACCACCAAAACCGAGGCAGGCGCAGCCTTTGGCAATCCTGAGGTGTACATGGAGAAGTTTCTCCAGAACCCACGGCACATTGAAATTCAGATCATGGCCGACCAGCACAAGAATGCGGTTTGGCTTGGCGAGCGCGACTGCTCCATGCAGCGGCGCCACCAAAAGGTGATCGAAGAAGCGCCGGCGCCTGGCATCCCGCGTCGGCTGATCGAGCGCATCGGTGAACGTTGTTCTGCCGCCTGCAAGAAGCTTGGCTACCGCGGCGCAGGCACCTTTGAATTTCTTTACGAGAACGGTGAGTTCTATTTCATCGAAATGAATACCCGCGTACAGGTAGAGCACCCGGTGACCGAAATGACCACCGGCATCGACATCGTAAAAACTCAGATCATGGTGGCGGCGGGCGAGAAGCTGCCCTTCACACAGCGAGACGTGGTGATCCGCGGACACGCCATCGAGTGTCGGGTCAACGCAGAAGACGCCTACAAATTCATTCCGTCACCTGGTCGCATCACGACCTGGCACGCCCCGGGTGGGCCCGGCGTGCGGGTGGATTCTCATGCGTACACCAACTACTTTGTGCCGCCGAACTACGACTCCATGATCGGCAAGATCATTGCACACGGCGACACCCGGGAGCAGGCACTGGCCAGGATGCGGACCGCGCTGGCGGAAACAGTTATTGAGGGCATCAACACCAACGTACCGCTGCACCGCGAACTGATGGTGGATGCCAACTTCATGACCGGTGGCACCAACATTCACTACCTGGAAGAGTGGCTGAGCCAGCGCGAGCGCTGAGGCGGTACGAGGGCACGACGACGTATGTTTGAATTGAGCCTGTTGTGCCCTGAGCAACGCGTGGAAGACCTCAGCGATGCACTGGAGGCCTTGGATGCCCTGAGTGTCAGCGTGGAAGACGCCGACGCGCAGACCGATGCCGAAGAAGCTCTGTTCGGGGAACCAGGCATGCCGCCCCCCAAAGACGGCTGGCAACGCTCTCGGCTTCTGGCGCTTTTTCCCACGGAAGCTGGTGCCCATGAAGCTGCGGTCGTGCTGTCTGCCCAAGACTTTTTCGAAGGGTGCCAAACCTTGTCCGTAACGGCAGTGCCCGAGCAGGACTGGGTGCGGTTGACGCAGTCCCAGTTCGCCCCTGTGGAAGTGACGCCCAGCTTCTGGATTGTGCCGACGTGGCATGAGCCCCCCGCCGCCGCAGAGCAGGTAATCCGGCTTGACCCCGGCCTGGCGTTTGGTACTGGCACCCACCCAACTACCCGCATGTGTTTGCGCTGGATCGCCCGGCATGGCGCAGCCCGCGCCGATTCGGCGTTGGGCCGTGTACTGGACTACGGATGTGGCTCCGGCATTTTGGCGATCGGCGCTGCCAAATTCGGTGCCCGCGAGGTGGACGCCGTAGACATTGACCCCGCCGCGGTGACCGCCACCGAAGCCAACGCTCTGGCTAACGCAGTGCAACTCAACGCCGGCTTGCCTTCGGCGGCACAAGGCGCGTACAACACGGTGTTGGCCAACATCTTGGCCATGCCGCTGAAGGTGCTGGCCCCGCTGCTGTGCGCCCATGTGGCCCCTGGCGGCGCACTGGTACTGGCCGGAATTCTGTCGCGCCAGGTCGACGAGTTGAAGGCCGCGTACGCTACCCACCTGCCTCTGGAGGTGGCTGACAGCGAAGACGGTTGGGTGCTGATGACTGCGCGACGCGCACCGGACTGAGCACCATGAGCCTGTCCGCCCGTTGCCCGGTCTGCACCACGTTGTTCAAGCTGGTGCCGGACCAGCTCAAGGTGTCAGACGGCTGGGTGCGCTGCGGCCAATGTGGTGAGGTATTTGACGCCCACGCACCCGTCGCCGCCTCGCCCAGCGATGCCTCCGAGCGTGCGGCAACAGAGTCTGAGAAAGGCATAGGGGCCGCCGCTGCGGTTCCCATGGCTGAATCCGATGTGGTATTGCCACCTGAGTCCGCCGTCATCGACCAGTCGCCACTGGACACTGCGCCCCTCGAACCCACGTGGTCGGTGCCAGAGAACGACCGAACGGTTGATGCGCGCCACGAGATGGCGCCGATCGAGGTACCGAACATTGGTTTCCTGTCCGACATCGACCCCTCCCAGCGTCGCCGCAAAGCCCGCGCGCGCCGAGGCATGGGCTTGGCAGCGCTGCTTCTGGCCGTGCTGCTGGGGGTACAGGTCGCCTACTTTCAGCGCGACCGCCTAGCCGCGTCGGCACCGGCTTTACAACCCGCGCTGGTGGCGCTGTGTGAACTCGCCCATTGCACGCTGGCACCGGTACGGCAGATCGAATCGGTGGCGCTTGACAGCTCCACCTTCACACAGTTGCGCCCCGACGCCTTTCGACTGAGCTTTGTCCTCAAGAACGAAGCGCGGATCGCGTTGGCTATGCCTGCGCTGGAAGTTACGCTCACCGACAACCAGGACCGCGCGGTGGTGCGTCGCGTTGTGCTCCCGGCGGATTTTGCGCCACGGGACCAGCCGCTTGCTGCCCGCGGCGAGCTTGCCGGGAGCCTGGTGCTGGGCCTCGCAGCCGAATCGACCGGGCCCCGATCCTCTGGCATCACGGGCTACCGTGTGCTGGCTTTCTATCCCTGACGTTCAATAAAAGTGACTTTATGGCAGCCGTGATTTGTGGTTCTTTGGCGTTCGACACCATCATGAATTTTGAGGGCCGCTTTGCTGAGCAAATCCTGCCCGACCAGTTGCACATCCTGAATGTGTCCTTCCTGGTTCCTGGTCTGCGCCGGGAGTACGGTGGCTGTGCCGGCAACATCGCTTACAGCCTGAAGTTGCTGGGTGGTACGCCCCTGCCCATGGCCACTGTGGGCACCGACGGTGCCGACTATTTGCAGCGGCTGGAGCAACTCGGCATCAATGCAGAATTCGTGCGTACCGTAGACGGCGCCTACACCGCGCAGGCCATGATCATGACCGATCGGGACAACAACCAGATCACCGCATTCCATCCTGGCGCGATGATGCAGGCACACCATACCACCATCCGGGCGCGCAGCGACATTCGCATTGGCATTGTCTCGCCCGATGGCCGTGAAGCGATGCTTCAGCACGCCGACCAATTCAAGGCCGCCGGTATTCCTTTTGTGTTCGACCCTGGCCAGGGGTTGCCCATGTTCAATGGCGACGAGCTGGCGCATTTCCTGACCCTGGCCACCTGGGTCACGGTGAATGACTACGAAGGCCGGATGCTGTGCGACCGCACCGGCCTGGACGCAGCCAACATTTCACGCCGTGTTTCCGGCGGCCTCGTGGTCACGCTCGGTGGCGATGGCTGCGAGGTGTGGGTGGCTGGTGAAAAGACGCTGGTTGCGCCGGTTCCGGCCAAAGCGGTGGTGGACCCTACCGGTTGTGGCGATGCCTTCCGCGGTGCCCTTTTGTTCGGACTGGAGCGGGGCTGGCCACTCGCGCGCTGCGCCGAGTTGGGTAACCGCATCGGTTCTCACAAGATTGCCTCACGCGGAGGCCAAAACTACACCCTGGACGGTTTGACTGTCGGCGATTGATGCCGGCCACATCATGAAAAAAGCCCGATGCTTTGGGCATCGGGCTTGAACACTGAGGGGATTTTCGTCAGGGCTTGTTGCCCGTCGGGAAAGGCCATGCGGCCTGGGGATTCAGTGTGGTCTGGGCTGCCGGCGCAGCGGGTGCAGCAGCCGGTTTGGCAGCGGGTGCTTTCGCTGCTTTCTTGGCGGCAGGTTTTTTTGCGGCCTTCTTGGGAGCGGCTTTTTTGGCCGGGGCTTTTTTCGCAGCGGCTTTTTTGGCCGGGGCTGCTTTCTTTACCGCTGCCTTTTTGGCCGGGGCTTTCTTGACGGCTGCTTTCTTCGCAGGCGCGGCCTTTTTGGCTGGAGCAGCCTTCTTCGCCACTACCTTTTTCGCTGGTGCAGCTTTTTTGGCAGCGACTTTCTTTGCCGCTACTTTCTTCGCTGGTGCAGCTTTTTTCGCTGGTGCAGCCTTCTTGGCCGGAGCGGCCTTCTTCGCGGCTACCTTCTTAGCAGGTGCCGCTTTCTTCGCGGGAGCAGCGGCCTTTTTTGCGACCGGTTTTTTTGCAGTTGCCATTGTTTTCTCCTTGATCAAGTTACAAAGAGCACTTCATGCCTGTTGGACAGCACGAAGCGACCCATGGTGTTGGGCCAATGCCCAGCACCATGAACGCGGTGAACCGCCCGACAGCAACACCAGGGTTGTGGGCCATCATCGGAGCGGTGGTTGTTGGAAACATGGATCGGAGCGGGCCCATCAGTCCCAGGACAGTGCGCCGCCGGACTGGTACTCGATCACACGGGTCTCAAAGAAGTTGCGTTCCTTCTTGAGGTCGATCATTTCGCTCATCCAGGGGAAGGGGTTCTCTTCGTTTGGAAACAGCGCGTCCAGCCCGATTTGCTGTGCACGGCGGTTGGCGATGTAGCGCAGGTAGCCCTTGAACATCGACGCGTTCAGGCCCAGCACGCCACGGGGCATGGTGTCTTCGGCGTAGCGGTATTCCAGCTCGACCGCCTTCAGAAACAGCGCCTTGATCTCGGCCTTGAACTCGGCCGTCCACAGGCCCGGGTTCTCCAGCTTGAGTTGGTTGATCAGGTCGATGCCAAAGTTGCAGTGCATCGACTCGTCGCGCAGGATGTACTGGTACTGCTCGGCCGCACCGGTCATCTTGTTCTGCCGGCCGAGCGCCAGGATCTGCGTGAAGCCGACGTAGAAGAACAGGCCCTCCATCAGGCAGGCGAAGACGATCAGGCTCTTGAGCAGCGTCTGGTCGGTCTCGGGCGTGCCGGTGTGGAAGTTGGGGTCCATGATCGCGTCGATGAACGGGATCAGGAACTCGTCCTTGTCGCGGATGGAGGCGACCTCGTGGTAGGCGTTGAAGATCTCGCCTTCATCCAGGCCCAGGCTCTCCACTATGTACTGGTAAGCGTGGGTGTGGATCGCTTCTTCGAAGGCCTGGCGCAGCAGGAACTGGCGGCACTCGGGCGCGGTGATGTGGCGGTAGGTGCCCAGCGTGATGTTGTTGGCCGCCAGCGAATCGGCGGTGACGAAGAAGCCGAGGTTGCGCTTGATGATGCGGCGCTCGTCGTCGGTCAGGCCGTTCGGGTCCTTCCACAACGCGATGTCGCGCGTCATGTTCACTTCCTGCGGCATCCAGT
>CAZANT010000073.1:0-9763 GCA_964486575.1 uncultured Burkholderiaceae bacterium
AAAGCCCAGGCCCATGCGCGACATGCTGTACAGAATGCGGCGCTGCACCGGCTTCTGGCCATCGCACACATCGGGCAAAGCCCGCCCTTTGACCACGCTCAGCGCGTATTCCAGGTAAGCGCGTTGGGCGTAGGTGGCGAGGTTCAGGGTGTCGTCGCCGTCGCCGCTGGTGGGCACGGGGGGCGGAAGGGTCAGGTCGCTCATGGGGTGGGAAAGGGTCCGTCGTTCAGGGGTCAGCGTTCAACCAGCAGGCCCGGGGGCAAATCCAGCGCCGGGCGTTGCGCTGTGGCTGGCAGCACCATGTTGCCCCGGGCCTGCGCACCTCCCGGTACGGCCGACGCCGTTTGGCGCGCCTGGCGGCGTTGCTGCACCGCCATCGGGGGCTTGAGTTCGGTGTACAGGGCCATCACGGTGGTGACGTAGTTTTGGGTCTCGGGGTAGTCCGGGACGCGGTTGCCGGCACGCCGCACCGCACCGTCGCCAGCGTTGTAGGCGGCCAGCGCCAGGTCGAGACGGCCGGGGAACCGGTCCATCAGCGTTCGCAGGTGGCGGGTCCCGGTGCGGATGTTGGCGCGTGGCTCGCTCAGGTCGTTGACCGCCACGCCATAACGTTCGGCGGTGGTCGGCAACACCTGCATCAGCCCCACCGCGCCGCGCGGTGACACCGCCATCGGGTCAAAGCCCGACTCGGTGGCGATCAGCGCCTGCAGCAACTCGAACTCGATGCCATGCGCCTGTGCTGCCTCTCGTAACAGCAGACGCACCGACTTGTAGTTGCTGGAAATTTCAAAAAAAGTGAGCAGCTTGCGAGACCGCCCCCCCGGTGCCACGGCGGCTTCGCGCGCCGTCACTGCGGCACCGTCCACCAGCGCTGGACCACCCTTGAAATACAGCTCGTACCGCCCGTCCACCTTCTCGGAGGCGAAGTGCGCCACACCGGCGGCGTCGATGTAGCCCCACACGTCGGCCATCGCGGGCGCGTGCAGCCACAGCAACAGCGCGGCCAGGATGGCATGCCAGCGCTGGGTCAAACGTCGACCTCCACCGCGTCGCCGTGCAGTTCCATCAGCGCGGCGTGCCGCGGCTTCGCCTTTGCCCATCAGTTGGGTGATGAGGTTTTCAGTTTGCGTGAAGTCGATGCTGCCGAGTTGCACCGGCAACAGGCGCCGGGTGTCGGGGTTCAGGGTGGTGTCCCACAGCTGCTCGGCATTCATCTCGCCCAGACCCTTGAAGCGGCTGATGCTCCAGGCGCCTTCTTTCACGCCCTCTTTGCGCAGCTTGTCCAGGGTGGCGGTGAGCTCGCCTTCATCCAGCGCATAGAACTTGGCGGCAGGCTTTTTTCCGCGCACCGGCGCGTCCACCCGGAACAGCGGTGGCCTCGCCACGTACACGTGCCCAGCCTCGATCAATTTGGGAAAGTGGCGGAAGAAGAGTGTCAGCAGCAGCACCTGGATGTGCGAACCGTCCACGTCGGCGTCGCTCAGGATGCAGACCTTTCCGTAGCGCAGGCCCGTCAAATCCGGCGTGTCGTTGGGTCCGTGGGGATCGACACCAATGGCCACCGCGATGTCGTGGATTTCGGTGTTGGCAAACAACCGGTCGCGCTCCACCTCCCAGGTATTGAGCACCTTGCCCCGCAGCGGCAGGATGGCTTGGCTTTCTTTGTCGCGGCCCATCTTGGCGCTGCCACCGGCGGAGTCGCCCTCGACCAAAAACACCTCGTTGTGAGCGGTGTCGCGGCTTTCGCAGTCGGTCAGCTTGCCAGGCAACACCGCCACACCGGAGCCTTTGCGCTTCTCCACCTTTTGGCCTGCACGCTGGCGGGTTTGAGCGGCCTTGATGGCGAGCTCGGCCAGCTTCTTGCCGTAGTCCACATGCTGATTCAGCCACAGCTCCAGCGAGGGGCGCACAAAACTGGAAACCAACCGCACTGCATCGCGCGAGTTGAGGCGTTCCTTGATCTGGCCTTGGAACTGCGGGTCCAGCACTTTGGCCGAGAGCACGTAGCTGGCGCGCGCGAACACGTCTTCAGGCAGCAGCTTCACGCCTTTGGGCAACAGGCTGTGCAGGTCCACGAAGCTCTTCACCGCGTTGAACAGGCCGTCGCGCAGGCCGCTGTCGTGGGTACCGCCCGCGCTGGTGGGGATGAGGTTGACGTAGCTCTCGCGCACCGGCGCGCCCTCTTCGGTGAAGGCCACACACCACTGGGCACCCTCGCCCTCGGCGAAGTTGTCGTTGCCGCTGTCGGCAAAACCTTCACCGTCAAACAGCGGGATCACTGGCTCGCCGGTGAGGGTCTGCATCATGTAGTCGCGCAGGCCGCCTTTGTAGAGCCAGGTCTGGCTGTCTTTCGTCTTTTCCACCGCCAGCGTGACCGACACGCCAGGCATCAGCACCGCCTTGCTGCGCAGCAGGTGGGTCAGTTCGGCCATGGGCAGCGCGCTGGACTCGAAGTACTTGGCGTCTGGCCAGACCCGCACGCTGGTCCCCTGCTTGCGGTCGCCCTCGCCCTGCAGGCGGGCCACCAGCGGTTCGATCACATCACCGGCGGAAAACACCAGCCGCGCGACCTGCCCTTCGCGAAAACTGGTCACCTCCAACCGGGTGGCGAGTGCGTTGGTGACGCTCACCCCCACGCCGTGCAAGCCGCCGGAGAAGCTGTAGGCCCCGCCCTTGCCTTTGTCGAATTTGCCACCCGCGTGCAACCGAGTGAACACCAGTTCGACCACCGGCGCTTTTTCTTCCGGGTGCAGGCCAAAGGGGATGCCCCGACCGTCATCGTCGACCGTCACCGAGCCGTCGGTGTGCAGTGTGACCCTGATCTTTTTGCCATGGCCAGCAAGCGCCTCGTCGGCCGCGTTGTCCAACACCTCCTGAATGATGTGCAGGGGGTTGTCGGTGCGGGTGTACATGCCGGGCCGCTGCTTGACGGGCTCCAGGCCCTTGAGCACGCGGATCGAACTTTCGGAGTAATCGCTGGGGGGTTTGGTGGCCATGGGTCCTGACAAAGATAGCGGCGCATTGTAGACCGCCCGGCGCGAAACAACTGGACATAACCACAGCCCAGCACCGGCGGCCGTCTGGCGCGGTGCCGCTTGGGCGTCAGCGGGCGTGGCGCGAAATCGCTACATTCAGTCCATGACTTCTCCGACCAAACCTCTGTCGATGACGCAGGTGCTGCTCTGCGGCGCGGCCATCGTTACGCTGTCCATGGGCATCCGCCATGGCTTTGGCCTGTGGCTGCAACCCATTACCCAGGCCCAGGGCTGGACCCGCGAGAACTTTGCCCTCGCGCTCGCAATCCAGAACCTCGCGTGGGGCGTGGCGGGTATTTTTGCCGGCATGCTGGCCGACCGGTTTGGCGCTTTCCGTGTCATCGTGGCCGGGGCAGTGCTGTATGCGCTGGGCCTGGTGGGCATGGCGTATTCGCCCACGCCGCTGCTGTTTGCGCTGAGCGCCGGGGTGTTGATCGGCGTGGCACAGGCGGGCACCACCTACGCGGTGATTTATGGCGTGATTGGCCGCAATGTGACGCCGGAAAAACGTTCCAACGCGATGGGCATTGCCGCTGCCGCCGGCTCTTTTGGCCAGTTTCTGATGGTGCCGACCGAAGGCTTCCTGATCAGCACCATGGGTTGGCAACTGGCGCTGGTACTGCTGGGGTTGGCGGCGCTCCTGATCGTGCCGCTGGCCTGGGGGCTGCGCGAACCCGGCTTCGTCGGCGGCGCGCCGCCCACCAGGCAACAAACGATTTGGCAGGCGCTGACCGAGGCCCTGCGCTACCCCAGCTTCCAGTTGCTGATGCTGGGCTACTTTGTGTGCGGCTTCCAGGTGGTGTTCATCGGCGTGCACATGCCCAGTTACCTGCGTGACCACGGCCTCACGCCCCAGGTGGCCAGTTATTCGCTGGCGCTTATCGGGTTGTTCAACGTGTTCGGCACCTACCTTGCGGGGCTGTTGGGCCAAAAACTGGCCAAGCGCAAGATCTTGGCATTCATCTACTTCACGCGGGCGGCGGTGATCGGCATTTTTCTGCTGGCGCCCCTCACGCCCTGGTCGGTCTACATCTTCTCCGCGGTCATGGGCCTGTTGTGGCTCTCCACGGTGCCGGTGACCAACGCCATGGTGGCGCAAATCTTTGGCATCCAGCACCTGTCCATGCTCGGCGGCTTTGTGTTTTTTGCCCACCAGATCGGCTCCTTCCTCGGGGTGTGGCTGGGTGGTTTCCTGTACGACCGCACCGGCAGCTACGACGTGGTCTGGGGCATCACCATCGCGCTGGGCGTGCTGGCGGGTTTGCTGAACCTGCCGATCAAAGAGACCGCCATCCAGCGCATCGCGCCCTCGCCCGCCCACTGACATGCGCTGGATACACCGACAGACTGCATCGAGCCCGCTGCTGTGGCGCGGCGTGGGCTTGGCGGCGGCGCTGCTGGTGTTGCTGGCGGTGTTTTTGCTCTACACCCAACCCAACTTCTTTTTCACACTCGCCAACCAGGTCTGGGCGTGTTTTTGACCCTTCGATTGCATTTTTTAGCTTCTTAGGGCCCAAGCCGCAGTGGAAACTAGACTTTATGCTATGAAAATAATAGTTATTACCGGTGCATCGGAAGGTTTGGGCGCTGAAATGGCGCGCCAGTTGGCCACCGCCCACGGCAACGCCTGCGGGCTGGTGCTGGCCGCACGCAACGCCGCCGCGTTGGCCGCCGTGGCTGAATCGTGTCAGGCACTGGGTGCACACACCTTGGTGGTGCCCACGGACGTCTCGGTCGAATCGCAATGCCGCGCCCTCATCGACGCCACTGTGGCCCGCTTTGGCCGCATCGACGTGTTGGTCAACAACGCCGGTATGTCGGCCCAGGCCCTGCTGGAACAGGTGCAAGCGGCTGACCTCGCTTGGTACGAGACCCTCATGCGCATTAACCACTGGGGCAGCGTGTGGTGTACCCACGCCGCGTTGCCCCACCTCAAGGCCTCGCGCGGCAGCATCCTGGCGGTGTCATCGCTGGCCGGGCTGGTGGGGGTACCCGGCCGCACCGCCTACAGCGCCACCAAGTTCGCCATGACCGGCTTTTTTGAAGCGCTGCGCACCGAACTGCAAGGCGCAGGTGTAGGTGTGACCATCGCCTACCCCGGTGTGGTGGCCACCGAGATCCGCCGGCGCGGCTTCAACGCCCAAGGCCAACCGGCGGGCACCAGCGGCCTGAAGGAAGATACGGCCATGCCCGTGGCCACCTGCGCTCGCCACATGTTGGCAGGAATGGAACGACGCCAGCGCGAGGTGCTGATGACCCCGCGTGACAAATTTGCCCGGGTCCTGAAACTGTTCTGGCCTGCGCTGGTGGACAAAATGGCGCTGGCAGCCCTCAACGACGAGGTCAAACCCCGATGATTGCTCCTCCTGTCGGCGCCCACGGCACCGAACCCCCTTCTGCGTGGGTTCGACGCTGGTCGCACCTGATCCCTGCCGGGGGCCGTGTGCTCGATGTGGCCTGTGGACATGGCCGGCACATGCGCTGGTTCGCGTCCTTGGGCCACCCGGTCACCGGGGTCGACCGTTCCCCCGATGCCGTGGCCGCCGTGGGCGGCTTGGGCGAGGCAGTGTTGGCCGACATTGAAAACGGGCCCTGGCCGATTCTTCAGAACGACCAGCCACGCCAGTTTGACGCCGTGGTGGTAACCAATTACCTCTGGCGCCCGCTGTGGCCGCAGCTGCTAGCGAGCTTGGCGCCTGGCGGAGTGCTGCTGTACGAAACTTTTGCCGCTGGCAACGAAACGGTGGGCAAACCGTCGCGCCCAGACTTTCTGTTGCAAACGGCTGAGTTGCTTGCCCGCTGCCAGCCGCTCCGGGTGGTGGCGTTCGAAGATGGTTTCCTGCCCGACCCGGCGCGGTTTGTTCAACGCATTGCGGCGGTGAACGCCCCTGCCAGTGCAACGCCAGAAGCCGCACCAAAGGCCTACCGGCTCTAGTTAGAATGCCAAGGCGATCTCAAGGCACATTTCTCGAGACCTCCCTCCTACCCAGCCAACCCCATTGTGGACATGACACCCATCACCGGCAGCATCGTTGCGCTCGTCACCCCTCTGCACGAAGACGGCAGCGTCGACTACCCGACTCTGCGCCGCCTGATCGACTGGCACATCGACGAAGGCACCGACTGCATCGGCGTGGTCGGCACCACCGGCGAATCGCCGACGGTCAACGTCGAAGAACACTGCGAGATCATCCGCGTCTCGGTCGAGCAAGCTGCCAAACGGGTGCCTATCATGGCCGGCTGCGGAGCGAACTCCACCGCCGAAGCGATTGAGCTGACCCGTTTCGCCGCCAAGGTAGGGGCCGACTGCCACTTGCAGGTCGTGCCGTATTACAACAAGCCCACGCAAGAAGGCCAGTACCTGCACTTCAAGGCCATCGCTGAAGCGGTGGACCTGCCGATGGTGCTGTACAACGTGCCTGGCCGCACCGTGGCAGACATGGCGCTGGACACCGTGGTGCGCTTGGCCGGCGTGCCCGGCATCGTGGGCATCAAAGAAGCGACTGGCAACATCGAGCGCGCCCAGTGGCTGATTCGTGAAGTGCCCAAGGGGTTTGCAATTTACTCGGGTGACGACCCCACCGCCGTGGCCTTGATGCTGTGCGGTGGCCAGGGCAACATCAGCGTCACTGCCAACGTGGCGCCCAAGAAAATGCACCAGCTTTGCAAAGCGGCCATTGCCGGCAACGTGAGCGAGGCCATGGCACTTCAAATGGAACTCCTGCCGCTGCACAAGCATCTGTTTGTCGAGGCCAACCCCATTCCCGTGAAATGGGCCTTGGCCCGCATGGGCCGCTGTGGCGGCACCCTGCGTCTGCCCATGACCCCGTTGACCCCGGCCAGTCAGCCGGTGGTGGAAGCCGCTCTCCGCCAATGCGGCCTGATTTGATGAACAAGGACACCCAAGTGAACAACCTGACCAAAATCGGCGGCCTGACCCTGCTGCTGGCACTGTCTGCATGCTCTGTGCTCGAAGGCGACAAAATCGACTACAAAAGCGCTGGCAAGGCGCCGTCGCTCGACGTGCCCCCCGACCTCTCGCAACTGTCGCGCGATTCTCGGTACCAGGTGCCGGGGGGCGTCGTGTCGGCCACAGGTTTCCAGGCGGGTCAGACCAACACATCGGTTCCGACAGCCGCCATTGCAGTGGGCGACGTGCGCATTGAACGAGCTGGTACACAACGCTGGCTGGTGGTCAACCGCCCTGCTGAGCAACTGTGGGGCCCGGTACGCGACTTCTGGCAGGAAAATGGGTTTCTCCTGACCATGGACCAGCAAAACCTCGGCATCATGGAAACGGACTTCGCCGAGAACCGTGCCAAGATTCCGCAAGACTTCATTCGCAGCACCATTGGCAAGGTGTTCGACAGCGTCTACTCGAGCGGCGAACGCGACAAGTTCCGCACCCGAATCGAACGCACTCCCACCGGCAACACCGAGATTTACATCAGCCACCGTGGTTTTGTGGAGGTCTACCGCGACGCGGGCCAGAAAACCGAAACCATCTGGCAGCCCCGCCCGGCCGACCCGGAACTGGAAACCGAGTTCCTGCGCCGCCTGATGGTCAAGCTCGGGGTGACCCAGGAGCAGTCTCGCGCTCTCACAGCAACGGGCGCCACCCGCGCCGGAACCCGCATCGTCAACACCAACAACCAGCCCCAGTTGCAAATCGACGAAAGCTTTGACCGGGCCTGGCGTCGGGTGGGGTTGGCACTGGACCGTACCGGCTTCACCGTTGAAGACCGCGACCGCTCCCAGGGCACCTACTTTGTTCGTTACGTCGAGCCGTCGGCCGCCAAGCAGGAAACCGGCTTCTTCGGCAAGCTGTTCAGCCGTGCGACGCCCAATGCCGCACCGCTCAAGTACCGCATCAAGGTGAGCAGCCAGGGCGAGTCCACCACGGTGGCGGTGCTGAACAGCACGGGCGCCGCTGAGACGTCCGCCAACGCCCAGCGCATCGTGCAAGTCATTGCGGACGACCTGAAGTAACCCGCAGGCGCTGGCCACAGCGCCCTCCCCGATGCCGATGCGCTTCAAGAGCCTGGGCAGTGGCAGCACCGGCAATGCCACCGTGGTCGAATCTACGGTCAACGGCCGGACCCACCGGCTCCTGGTCGACTGTGGCTTTGGAATCCGCCAGCTCGACCAACGGCTGGCCAACGCGGGCCTTTGCAGTGGCGACCTTGACGCCATCTTCATCACCCATGAACACGCCGATCACATCGGCTGCGTGCGCCAGCTGGCCCAACGCGAGCAGTTGCCGGTGTGGATGAGTCGGGGCACACGCAGTGCGCTCAACAGCAGCGACCTTGACGCCTGGCTGTGCATCGCCCGCGACGGAGAGGCGTTGTCGGTGGGTCACCTGCAGGTCATGCCATTCACCGTACCACACGACGCACGCGAACCCCTGCAACTCACCTGCACGGACGGCACCACCACCCTCGGCGTTTTGACCGACCTGGGCCACGTCACCGCCCATGTCACAAGCCATCTGAAAGCCTGCCACGCGCTGTTGCTGGAGTGCAACCACGACGAAGCGATGGTGGCCGCTTCAAGCTACCCGCCGTTTCTCAAACAGCGCATCACAGGCCGGCACGGCCACCTCGCCAATGCAGAAGCTGCCAGCCTCATGGCGACCCTGCGCGCCGGCCCCTTGCGCCAGGTGGTGGCCGCCCACCTGAGTCTGCAGAACAACACACCCGAACTGGTCCGGCGAGCCCTGACCGATGCCTTGGGCGGGTCGAACTGCGGCATTACGTTGGCCGATGCCGAGCAAGGCACGGACTGGTTGGTGGTGTGAGCACCTGACCGAGACTGCATGCCGATTGCGGTGTTCCGCTTGGAGTCAAAGCTGCGCATCACCGTGACCATGTTTTCTTCACCGACGTGAACTTCGAGTCGGCAGCGCAGACGGCAATTCAGCTCAGCCAGTACGTCGTGCGTGCCTTGAGTACGTTGTACTTCTGGCATGGCTTGCGCATCGGATGTCGGTGCCCAGGGGAGAATCTCATACCAGCGCCAGCTTGGCCAGGCTTTCGGATTCGGTCACGGTCGGCCCAGCACCCGACCTTCGGGCGCCGGCAGGTGGAAGCGCGGTCCATTCAGCACGGAACCAGATACTGCCGGCGGGATATGGCGGAGGTGTTTGCCCGACGTCGAAATCACTGCCCTTGCCAAGCCAGCCTAGGTCTACTTCGAATGGTCCCATAGAGAACAATGTTTTTGCGAATGCAACCGGTTCTCATTTATAATAACTGCATGATCATCTGCATCTGTCACCGTGTCTCCGACCGCGAAATCGCGCGCCACGTCCGCGCTGGCATGGGTTTTGACGAAATCCAGTTCGAACTGGGCGTCGCCACCCAATGCGGCCAGTGCGAAGGGTGCGCCCGCGAGGTGGTTGCGCAGTGCCGTGCCACGTGCCCGGTTGCTGCCATTCACAGGCAAGGCGGTCACCTCGAGTCCCCCACCGCAGCTACCGCTGCCGCCCAACCATGAACAACCTCAGCATCCTCGCCGGCAGCCTGATCGCTATCGTGCTGTCGGCCTGGTGGGTGTTTCGGCGATAGATGCTGCGGCTTGATGCTGACTCATGGCCTCTGGGCCGCCGCTGAGCGCGAAGCCCGTTCCACATGCACACAACTTTGTCTTCGGCCTCGAATTCACGCCCGGGTCTCAGCCGCAACGCCCTCCTTGCGTTGGGCGTGGTGGTGCTGCACGTCGGGGCG
>CAZANT010000074.1:0-9642 GCA_964486575.1 uncultured Burkholderiaceae bacterium
GCGTGGATGGGGAATTAAAAAAGCCGGCCACATCATCGGGTGGGCCGGCGGGTTTGTCGAGTGTCAGGTGCCTGCACTTACTCGTTGGTGAAAATGCCCCCGAGCTGGTCCATCTTCTCCAGCGCGATGCCGCAACCGCGCACCACGCAGGTCAGCGGGTCCTCGGCCACCAGGACCGGCAGGCCGGTTTCTTCAGCCAGCAGGCGATCCAGGTCACGCAGCAGCGCGCCGCCACCGGTGAGCATCATGCCGCGTTCGGCAATGTCGGCACCGAGCTCAGGTGGTGTGTATTCCAGTGCGTTTTTCACCGCGCTGACAATGTTGTTGATCGGGTCGGTGAGCGCTTCCAGAATTTCGTTGCTGGAAATGGTGAAGCTGCGTGGCACGCCTTCAGACAGGTTGCGGCCCTTGACCTCGATTTCCTTGACTTCGCTGCCCGGAAAGGCCGAGCCGATCTTCTTCTTGATGGCTTCTGCGGTGGGCTCGCCAATCAGCATGCCGTAGTTGCGGCGGATGTAGCTGATGATGGCTTCGTCGAACTTGTCACCGCCCACGCGGACGCTGCCCTTGTAGACCATGCCGCCCAGCGAGATCACGCCCACTTCGGTGGTGCCGCCGCCGATGTCGACCACCATCGAGCCGCTGGCTTCGGCGACCGGCAAACCGGCGCCGATCGCGGCGGCCATGGGCTCTTCGATCAGGTACACGTCGCTGGCGCCGGCACCGAGCGCCGACTCACGAATCGCACGGCGTTCCACCTGGGTTGAGCCGCAGGGCACGCAAATGATGATGCGCGGGCTGGGCCGAAACATGCTGCGCGGGTGCACCATCTTGATGAACTGCTTGAGCATCTGCTCGGTGACGGTGAAGTCGGCGATGACGCCGTCTTTCATCGGGCGGATGGCCTCGATGTTGCCCGGCACCTTGCCCAGCATGGCCTTGGCTTCGTGACCAACCGCCTGAATGGTTTTCTTGCCCTGAGGACCACCTTCGTGGCGGATTGCCACCACCGAGGGCTCGTCGAGCACGATGCCTTTGCCGCGAACGTAAATCAGGGTGTTGGCGGTACCGAGGTCAATCGCCAGGTCGGTGGAGAAGTACCGACTGAAAGCTCCGAGCATTGCAAATCCTCTCGGGCACCGCGCGCGCTTCGTCGCCCAGTCGCCCTATTTAGCGTGTCAATAATGTCAGATCGTGGGTGGTAGCGCGCTTTTTCAGCGCATTGCACACCACTTTGAAGCAGACGCATCAAAGGCGGGATAATACCGCATTGCCCCGTGGCGACTGGCGGAAAACGCCCCCGCGCTGGCTTGATGCCCGCCATTTTTGGCCCACTTTGTAAACCCTCGCAAGCCCATGGCCCTGACCCCCGCAGACATCGCACGCATCGCCAACCTGGCGCGGCTGGAACTCAAAAGCGACGAAAGCGAGCGCTTGCTCGCACAGTTGAACCAGTTTTTTGGCATCGTCGAGCAAATGCGTGCGGTTGACACCACCGGCGTCGCCCCGCTGTCGCATCCAGTCGGTGCGATGCAAGACATTACCCTGCGCCTGCGCGAGGACCTTGCCAGCGAACCCAACCGGCGTGATGCCAACCAGCAGAGCGCTCCCGCGGTTGAGCGCGGGCTCTTTCTCGTGCCGAAAGTGATTGAATAAACTCGCATGACGACCGAACTCCACGACCTGAGCGTCGCCCAACTGGCTGCGCAGCTGCGCGCCAAAAACGTTTCCGCCACCGAAGCCGCCCAGCACTTTTTGCAGCGCACCCAGGCACACGCCGGTTTGGGGGCCTACCTGGCCGTCAATTCCGAAGCCACCTTGGCGCAGGCCCAGGCCGCCGATGCGCGCATTGCGGCCGGCGACAGCGCGCCGCTGCTCGGCGTGCCGCTGGCGCACAAAGACATCTTCGTCACCACCGACTTCCCGACCACCGCAGGCTCCAAGATGCTGGCTGGATATTGCTCTCCTTTCGATAGCACGGTAGTTAGCAAGATGTCCGGCTCAGGCATGGTTTCGCTTGGAAAACTCAATTGCGACGAGTTCGCCATGGGTTCGAGCAATGAAAACTCCGCCTTCAGCACGGTGAAAAACCCGTGGGATCTGTCACGCGTCCCGGGCGGTTCGTCTGGCGGAAGCGCGGCCGCGGTGGCCGCCCGCCTCACCCCCGCCGCCACCGGGACCGACACCGGCGGCTCGATCCGCCAACCGGCGTCTTTCTGCGGCATCACCGGCATCAAGCCCACCTATGGCCGTGCCTCGCGTTACGGCATGGTGGCGTTCGCCTCCAGCCTCGACCAGGCCGGCCCGATGGCTCGCAGCGCCGAAGACTGCGCGCTGCTGCTCAGCGCCATGTGTGGCCCTGACCTTGACCGCGACTCCACATCGCTCGACGTGCCAGCCGAAGACTTCAGCCGGTCGCTGAACGATTCATTGGACGGCCTGCGCATCGGCATCCCTAAAGAGTTTTTCGCCGCAGGCTTGTCGGCCGACGTGCGTGCAGCGGTTGATGGCGCGCTGAAGGAATACGAAAAGCTCGGCGCCACGCTGGTGCCCATCTCGCTGCCACGCACTGAGCTCTCCATCCCGGTCTACTACATCATTGCTCCGGCCGAGGCCAGCTCCAACCTGAGCCGTTTTGACGGGGTCAAATTCGGCCACCGCGCAGCGCAGTACACCGACTTGCTCGACATGTACAAAAAAACCCGCGCCGAAGGTTTCGGCGACGAGGTCAAGCGCCGCATCATGATTGGCACCTATGTGCTGAGCCATGGCTACTACGACGCCTACTACCTGCAGGCGCAAAAGATCCGCCGCATGATCGCCGACGACTTCCAGCAGGCCTTCACGCAGTGCGATGTGATTGCCGGGCCGGTGGCACCCACCGTGGCCTGGAAGCTGGGCGAAAAATCGTCCGACCCGCTGGCCAACTACCTGGCTGACATTTTCACCCTCCCCGCTTCGCTGGCAGGCTTGCCTGGGATGAGCGTGCCGGCTGGATTCGGTACCGATGGCATGCCTGTGGGGCTGCAACTCATTGGCAACTACCTTCAAGAAGCAAAATTGCTGAACGTGGCCCACCGCCTGCAGCAGGCGACCGACTGGCACACTGCCAAGCCGAAGGGGTTTTGAAATGAGCGAGACCGTGAACACCTTTGAAGCCCAGCAACAGGGCCGCCCCACCGGCCCGCTGGTGAGCGGGTACGAAGTCATCATTGGCTTTGAAACCCACGCCCAGCTATCCACCCAGAGCAAAATTTTCAGTCGCGCTTCCACCGCTTTCGGTGCCGAGCCCAACACCCAAGCCTGCGCCGTGGACTTGGCCTTGCCCGGCACCCTGCCGGTGATGAACAAGGGTGCGGTCGAGCGCGCCATCCAGTTCGGCCTGGCCATTGGTGCCCACGTGGCGCCGCGCAGCATTTTTGCCCGCAAGAACTACTTTTACCCCGACCTGCCCAAGGGCTACCAGATCAGCCAGTTCGAGATCCCGGTGGTGCAGGGTGGCGCGATCGAATTCTTTTTGGGTAATGAGAAAAAGACCGTGCGCCTGGTGCGCGCGCACCTCGAGGAAGACGCCGGCAAATCGTTGCATGAGGACTTTATTGGCCAAAGTGGCATCGACTTGAACCGCGCCGGTACGCCGCTCCTGGAGATCGTCACCGAGCCCGACATGCGCTCCAGCGCCGAGGCGGTGGCCTACGCCAAGGAGCTGCACAAGATCGTCACCTGGATCGGCATTTGCGACGGCAACATGCAAGAGGGCAGCTTCCGCTGCGACGCCAACGTTTCGGTGCGCAAACCCGGCCAACCGTTGGGCACGCGGCGCGAGATCAAGAACCTGAACAGTTTCAAGTTCATGCAACAAGCGATCGACTTCGAGATCCGTTGGCAGATCGAGCAGATTGAAGACGGCCACGCCATACAGCAAGCCACGGTGCTGTTCAATCCCGACACCGGCGAAACCCGGGCCATGCGCACCAAAGAAGACGCGGCCGACTACCGCTACTTCCCCGACCCCGACCTGCCGCCGCTGGTCATCGCCAGCGAGTGGGTGGACCGCGTTAAAGCGCAAATGCCTGAGTTGCCGCGCGCCATGGCCGCGCGCTTTGTGGCCGACTACGGCCTGCCCGAGTACGACGCCACCACACTGACGCAAAGCCGTGCGATGGGTGCCTACTTTGAGGCGGCCGCCCAAGCCAGCGGCCAGGCCAAATTGGTCAGCAACTGGGTGATGGGCGAGTTGTCGCGCCGGCTGAACACGCAAGACACGGGCATCGAGGCCTCGCCTGTGTCTGCCGCGCAACTGGCTCAGCTCGTGGGCCGTATCGCCGACGGCACCGTGTCCAACAACGCGGCGAAACAGGTGTTTGACGCACTGTGGACCGGCGAGGGCAGCGAGGTGGATGCCGTCATCGACGCCAAAGGCCTGAAGCAAATGAGCGACACCGGCGAACTGGAACGCATCATCGACGAGGTGCTGGCCAACAACGCCGACAACGTGGCGCAATACAAGGCCGGCAAGGAGAAAGCCTTCAACGCCCTGGTCGGTCAGGCCATGAAGGCGACCAAAGGCAAGGGCAACCCGGCGCAGGTGAATGCATTACTGAAACAGAAGTTGGGATAGGTTAATGTATTGCTATTGAATCAATAGCAATACCGCCTTTTTCAACTAGGGCTGCGGGCCATTCTGGCTTGAACCTGCTGGTCCGGAGGCCGCCGTCGCTGGCGGTGGTGACTCCTTAGCCCAGAGGGTTCGCAGGCGAACCCTCTCTTCGTCAAAACGCTGTTGCAAACGCAGCTTTTCGGCCTCTTGCTCTGCCACAAAGCGCTTTTGCGCTGCCGTGCTGTTGTCGATGTCCACCAGTTGCCGCTTCAACGCGGCCGGCGCTTTGGACGGGTCGCTTTTGTAGAACTCCAGCTCCAGTTCGGCCACGGTTCGCTGCTTGGCCAGGTCACCCAGACGCACCTGCGCCAGCCGGATGCGTTCGTCCGTCTGTGCCAGCGTGGCCTCGCGTTCCTTGTCGTGCGCTGCGGCGGTTGGGTAGCGCAGGGCCAAGGCCTGCTCGAGCTGGCGTTCCCTGTTGCGTTGCGATCGCGCCAATTCGGCGAGCCGTTCCCGCTCCGCCTGCTGGGCGCGCTCCAGCGCCGTGGGCACCGGCGGCACGTTGCGCTTCACGGTACCACTGGGATTCAGTTCACGTTGTTCGCGGTCCAGGCAGGCTGGAATGGGCCGGTCGGCGGTCAGACGGTTGCCGGCGCCGTCCACACAAGTGTAAATACCGCGGCTCTGGGCTGCCGCATTGGGCGCCAGTGTGCACGCCGCGGCCAGCAGGGCGGTGCTGTGAAGTGTCAGGCGCAGTGCCTTAGCCCACACCATAGCGCTCGCGGTAGGCCACAACGCGCTGGTGGTGGTCGGCATGTGCTTGGGTCACGCTGCCATCGTAAGGCTGTTGGGCCAGGTGTTGCAAGACGTCGGCCAGAGTCGCAATTGCACACACCTGCAGCCCCAGTTGCTTGCGCACGTACTGCACCGCGCTGTAGGGCACGTCAACGCCATTTTCGGTGGCCATTTCCTGCCGGTCCAGCGCAATTGCCACGGCGTGCGGGGTGGCCCCAGCCGCCCGGATGATGGCGATCGACTCCTTCGCGGCGGTACCGGCCGACATCACGTCGTCCACAATCAGTACCCGGCCGGTCAGTGGCGCGCCCACCAGCGTGCCGCCTTCACCGTGGTCTTTGGCTTCCTTGCGGTTGTAGGCGAACGGCACGTTGCGCCCAAGGCGCGCAAGTTCGATCGCCACCGCTGCAGCCAGCGGGATGCCCTTGTAGGCCGGGCCAAAAATCATGTCGAATTCGATGCCGCTGGCCAGCAGGCGACGCGCATAAAATTCGGCGAGCCGGCCCAGCTTGGCGCCGTCGTCAAACAAACCGGCATTGAAAAAGTAGGGCGACAGGCGCCCGGCCTTGGTCTTGAATTCTCCGAACCGCAGCACCCCCGCGCCGAGCGCGAACTGCACAAAATCCAGTGACAGCGTGTCAACCACACTGCCCTGCCCTGCATCGACTGACATGGGAGCTTCCTTGTTCAAACTGACCAGCCTCAACCTCAACGGCATCCGCTCGGCCACCAACAAGGGGCTGGAAGCGTGGCTGGACAAAACGCAGCCCGATTGTATTTGCGTGCAAGAGCTCAAGGCGGTCAGCGACGACATGCTCGGCCGGTTCGAGTCGCTCTCCGGACTGCACGGGCATTTCCACTTCGCCGGCAAAAAAGGCTACTCGGGCGTGGGCGTCTACACCCGCCATGTGCCGACCGACGTGGTCGTGGGGTTCGGTTGCCCCGAGTTCGACGCTGAAGGTCGCTATGTGGAAACGCGCTTTGACACGCCCGGGCGCAAACTGTCGCTCATCAGCGCCTATTTTCCCAGCGGCTCCAGCGGGGAAGACCGCCAGCAGGCCAAGTTCCGCTTTCTGGCCGCGTTCTATCCCCATCTCGAGCGCCTGAAGGCCGAACGTGAGTTCATTCTGTGCGGCGACGTGAACATCGCCCACCACCAGATCGACCTTAAAAACTGGCGCAGCAACCAGAAGAACAGCGGTTTCCTCCCCGAAGAACGGGCCTGGATGACCAAGCTGCTGACCGAGGCCGGTCTGGTGGACGTCTACCGCCAATTGCAGCCCACCACCACCGACGCGGCCTACACGTGGTGGAGCAACCGGGGCCAGGCCTGGGCCAACAACGTCGGTTGGCGCCTGGACTACCACCTGGCCACGCCGGCGCTCGCTGCTTTGGCGCGCACCGAAGCAATCTACAAGGAAGAGCGCTTCTCCGACCACGCGCCCATCACCATTGGCTACGACCTCAGCCTGGAGGCGGCGGCATGAACGCGCACACTGAGCGGTTCACCATCCCCGGTCCGGCCGGTCTGCTGGAAGTCGCGCTTGACCGCGCTGCGGGCGAGCGGCGTGGTGCCGCAGTGATCGCTCACCCCCATCCCCTGTTTGGCGGAACGCTGGACAACAAGGTTGTACAGACCCTGGCCCGAGCCTTTGTGCAGTGCGGCTGGGACGCCTGGCGATTCAATTTTCGCGGTGTGGGCCAAAGCGTTGGCATGTACGACGACGGCCAAGGCGAATGCAAGGACCTGCTGGCGGTGGTAGCGCATGCCACCCAGGGCGACGCACCGGGCGGTCCGCTGGCCCTGGCCGGGTTCTCTTTTGGTGCCTTCGTCGCCAGCCATGCGGTCGAAGCGCTGCACGAGCGCTTCGACCTGGCGCGCATCGTTTTGGTGGGCACAGCCGCCTCGCGGTTCGCCGTGGCCGCGATGCCCGAGGCCTTGCACGAGCGAAGCCTTGTCGTCCACGGCGAGCAAGACGACACTGTGCCGCTGGTCGCTGTGCTGGACTGGGCGCGTCCGCAGATACTGCCCGTCACCGTGATTCCCGGAGGCGGCCACTTCTTTCATGGACAATTGCCACTCTTGAAGCAATTGGTGGTTCGACACCTCCAATCCTGAAACCTGCGTGTGGCCCGCCCACCGCCCCGATTTCATCCAGACACCCCCATGACACGTTTCCTTCAGGCACTGCGTACTTTTGCCCTCGTATCCCTTGTCTTGCCACTGGGTTTTTCCGCCGTGGCACAAACCCCCGAAGCCCCGGAAGTTGCCGCCCGCGCTTACCTGCTGCTGGACGTGTCGGCCAACCAGATACTGGCTGCCAAGGACATCGACATGCCGGTGGAGCCTGCATCGCTGACCAAACTGATGACGGCCTACATCGTTTTCGATGCACTGCGCGCAAAAAAAATTGACCTGAAACAAACCCTGCCGGTCAGCGAGCGCGCCTGGAAAACACCTGGGTCGCGCATGTTCATCGACCCGAAAATGATGGTGCCCGTCGAAGACCTGATCAAAGGCATGGTGGTGCAGTCTGGCAACGACGCCACGGTGGCGCTGGCCGAAGGCGTGGCGGGCTCGGTCGAGCGCTTCGTGCAGCTAATGAACCAGCAGGCCAAGGCCATTGGCATGGTCAACACCACCTACAAAAACCCTGAAGGTCTGACCGAAGCGGGTCACACAACCACCGCCCGTGACCTCGCCCTTCTGTCTGCCAAACTGATGCGTGAGTTCCCGGACTATGTGGGCTACAACGCCATCAAGAAATACCGCTACGCGGGAACGCCCGCCGCCAACGACACTAACCGCAATTTATTGTTGTTTCGCGACCCGACAGTCGATGGCCTCAAGACGGGACACACCGCTGCCGCTGGTTACTGCATGATCGCCACCGCCAAGCGTGACTTTCCCAACCTCAAAGGCCGTCGCCTGCTGTCCATCGTGCTCGGCGCCTCCAGCGAAAACGCCCGCGCCAACGAGTCGCAAAAACTGCTGAACTGGGGCTATACCGCTTTTGAAGGTGTGAAATTGTTCGAGCCCAACCAGCCTGTGGCCACACCGGCGGTCTGGAAAGGCAAGGAAAACACCCTCAAACTCGGCCGCCCCGAAACCCTGGTGGTGGCGATCCCGGCCGGAAGCGCCCAAAACATCAAGACCCAAGTGGTACGGCCCGACCCCTTGGTGGCCCCGTTCACCAAGGGCCAGCAAGTGGGCACGCTCAAGGTCACCTTGAACAACCAGCCGCTGGCCGACGTGCCGCTTGTGGTGCTGGAAGGGGTGGAGCAGGCCTCTTTTGTTGGGCGTGCCTGGGACGCCATTCGCCTCTGGGTAAAGTGAGTCCGTGCACGCAATTTGCGTGAAAACCCTCTAACTGCTATAGTCGTGGGCTTTTCGGGATTTCCCGAAGGGATTCACGTTTTCGTTTTTTATTTGGACGTTTAGGGACGTTTTTTAATGCCAACCATCAATCAATTGGTGCGTCAGGGGCGCGAGGTCGAACAGATCAAGTCGAAAAGCCCTGCGATGCAAAACTCGCCACAGCGCCGTGGCGTGTGTACCCGTGTGTACACCACGACGCCTAAAAAGCCGAACTCGGCCTTGCGTAAAGTCGCCAAAGTGCGTCTGACCAACGGTTTCGAGATCATTTCCTACATTGGCGGTGAAGGTCACAACCTGCAAGAGCACTCCGTGGTGCTGGTGCGTGGTGGTCGTGTCAAGGACTTGCCCGGTGTTCGTTACCACATCGTGCGTGGTTCACTCGACTTGCAAGGCGTGAAAGACCGCAAGCAGTCGCGCTCCAAGTACGGTGCGAAAAAGCCAAAGGCCAAATAAGCCAAACCGGTTCGGGTTCTGCCCGCGCCAGAGGAGGTTGTCATGACTTCTTCAAAACAGGTGCTGGAATTGCCTTGGCAGGCGATTCGAGCGAAGTGACCCAAGCGCAAATGGTTGTGCCGGTCGAGTAAGTGAGGGTCCGGTGTTGGGCTCTCGGGCGCCGCAAGGTGCCAACTGAAGCAAAGAGGTTAAAAATGCCACGTCGTCGCGAAGTCCCTAAACGTGAAATCCTGCCGGATCCCAAGTTCGGCAATGTCGAGCTCGCTAAGTTCATGAACGTGATCATGCAAGGCGGGAAAAAAGCGATCGCAGAGCGCATCATTTACGGCGCGCTGGATCAGATTGAGAAGAAGAATCCAGGCAAAGACCCGCTGGAAGCCTTCACCATGGCCATCAACAACGTGAAGCCCATGGT
>CAZANT010000075.1:0-9559 GCA_964486575.1 uncultured Burkholderiaceae bacterium
GACACAGGCGACCTGGTAGGAATCCCGGTCTCTTTAGGGCCGGGAGGATGTCAATCGCCCCAGGGCAACATCAGGGTGATGCAGGCCATCTTGGCGAACTCGGGCTCGAACGCGTCGATGATGCGTTGCGGGTCGGGACACAGGGTGCTGTCGGTGATCACGCCAAACTGCACGCCACCGCCGTAGCTCAGGATAGACACGCCCAAACCCACATCGCCCGACTGCGGCACCCAAAACATGGTCTGCTCCAGGGTGGCGCCGCAAAACTTCAGTTTGTCGCGCGGGCCGGGCACATTGGTCATCACCGCTGTGGTTTTTTTCGCGAAGAGGTTCAGCATCGCGTCCTGGGCGGGCTTGATCAGCAGCCCAGCGACGGCCAGCAGCCCAAACGCCATCAACGGTTGTGTGCTGCCCTTGAGCTGGTTCATGCGGCGGCGTACCTCGTAGACGCGTTCGATCGGGTTCTCGATGCCGATGGGCAGCACCAGCGGCACCAGGCCGAAGCGGTTGCCAAGCTTCCAGGCCTCGGCCAGCGGGCGCAGGTTGACCGGGATCATGGCGCGGATTTCCTGGCCGGTCACGTCGTCTCCGTGGTCGCGCAGATAGGTGCCAATGGCACCCGCCACGCAACTTAACAGCACATCGTTGATCGAGCAGTTCAGCGCCTTGCTCACCGCGCGCACCTCTTCCAGCGGCAGCGGCTGGCACCAGGCCACGCGCTTGGCGGTGCCGGGTTTGCCCTTCAGCCGGGTGGGTGAGTCGTCGGGCATCAATGCGAGTGCGGCACCGTCGCTCACAACCTGGTAGGCCAGTTTGGCGAGGTCAAGCGACTGGCCCAGCCCCTTGTGCGGGTCACGCAGCAGCGCCAGCGACTTGGCAACGTTGTTGCCAGTGGCGTCCAGCGCCTTGACCGTCAGGCCGGCCAGCGGTTTGATGAGGGTGTCTGCAATCCAATCTTCGGTGCTGGCGGCGCCGGTCTTCTTGCGTTTGCTGGGCGGCGCACTGCCGCCATCGACCATGGCCATCATCACCGAAATGAGCGCGATGCCATCGGCAATGCAGTGGTGGATGCGGGCGATCAGCGCCGAGCCGCCGTCGTAGTTCTCGACCAAATGAAACTGCCACAGCGGGCGGCGTGGGTCCAGCGGCTGCATGGCCAGCGCAGCCACGCGGTCTTGCAGCGCGGTTTGCTCGTCTACCCCTTTGGTTATTGGCAGTTTTTCGAGCACAACATGGTGGGCGATGTCGAAACGTTTGTCGTCTACCCAGCTGGCGCCGGCGGCGTCTTCCACCACCCGCTGACGGAATCGGTTGTACTGAAGCAGGCGCTCTTCTACCCGGGCGCACACGGTGGCGTATTCGATACCGGGCTTGAGCACCCAGACCCCCACAATCATCATGAGGTTGGAGGCGGTGTCCATCCGGAGCCACGCGGTGTCCACCTTGCTCATGCGTTCGCCGTGCAGCCCCAGCGTGCCGCTCACGGCGCGGCCGACCTGCCGTTGCACACCGATTCTTTTGCCCCGTTTCGCGGCAGCGGCCGGTTGCGTGGGGGCGGTTGGGGGGCTGCCTGTAGCAGACCGGACGCGGGTCACCATGGTTGTCTCCTGCTTGTTTTTGCTTTTGAGGGGCACCCCTATTCTGAGGGCTGCAGTACCCGTAAGATACAGCGCAGTTACCCGAACGCGTAGACGTTGGGTTCTATTTCACCCACCGCAGGAGACTCCCCCATGGCCGATCTGAAAGCCGCTTTCGAAGCCGCCGTTGCCAATTCCAAGAACCTGACCGAGCGCCCCGACAACGCCACCTTGCTGCAGTTGTACGCGCTGTTCAAACAGGGATCCGTGGGCGACAACACGGAGAAGAAGCCCGGCTTTACCGACATGGTGGCCCGCGCCAAGTGGGACGCTTGGAACAAGCTCAAAGGCACCAGCAGCGAGGATGCGATGCAGCAGTACATCGACCTGATCGCCTCCTTGAGCTGAGTTTCAAGTCAAATCGACGTCAAGCCATAGTGTTTCCTTGCAGTTATGCTATCGATTAGATAGCATAACTGCGTAGGCTTTACGCCACCACGCCGCGCTGCCGTAATTCGGCGATCTGAGCGGGTGTCAACCCCACTTCACGCAGCACCGCGTCGGTGTCTTGCCCTAACGCGGGCGCGGCCCGGTGCTGGCCGCCTGGGGTGCGAGACAGTTTGGGCACGATGCCGGGCACGGTGAGGGTGCTGCCGTCGGCCAGTAGGACGGGCAGCAACATGTCGCGTGCGTCGTAATGTGGGTCGGCTGCGATGTCGGCCACGGTGTAAGCCTTGCCAGACGGCACGTCGGCCGCCGCCAACACCCGCAACACCTCTGCCACGGGGAGCCGTGCGGTCCAATCGCCAATGGCGGCATCGATCTCTGCCACCCTTGCCACGCGTCCGGTGTTGTGGACCAGCTCCGGGTCTTCACCCAAATCCTCCCGGCCGATGGCCGCCATCAGCCTCTTGAAAATGCTGTCGCCATTGCCGGCAATCAAGGCCCAGCTGCCACAAGCGCAGCAGTAGGCGTTGCTCGGCGCAATGCCGGGCAGGGCGCTGCCGGCTGGCTGGCGCACCGCGCCAAACGCGCTGTACTCGGGCAACAGGCTTTCCATGCAGTTAAACACCGCTTCGTACAGCGCGACGTCCACCACCTGGCCCTGGCCGCTCTTTTGCCGCTCGTGCAGCGCCATCAAAATTCCGATGACGCCGTGCAGGCTGGCGAGCGTGTCGCCGATGCTGACGCCGGTGCGCACTGGCGCCCGGCCAGGCTCGCCGGTGAGGTGGCGCAGGCCACCCATGCCTTCAGCCACCAGGGCAAATCCTGGGCGGTCTCGGTAGGGGCCGGTTTGCCCGTAACCGCTGATGCGCAGCACCACCAAACGCGGGTTCAGTTCCAGCAGCGCGTCGGGGCCCAGGCCCCAGCCTTCCATTGCCCCGGGGCGGAAGTTTTCGATCAGCACATCGGCTTCGGCGGCCAGCGCGCGGACCACCGCCTGCGCATCGGGCTGTTTCAGGTCCAGCGCAACGGAGCGCTTGTTGCGAGACTGCACCTGCCACCAGACCGAAGTGCCGTCTTTCACCAGCCGCCATTGGCGCAGCGGGTCCCCCGTCTTTGGGGGTTCGATCTTGACGACGTCGGCGCCGAAGTCGGCCAATGTTTTGGCAGCAAACGGGCCTGCGATCAGCTGGCCCAGTTCCACGACCTTGAGCCCAGCCAGGGGGCCTGAGGGTGCGTCTGGTGTCATGCCTTCTTTTTGGTGGATGGTTTGGCCGCAGATTTGGCAGCCGATTTCTTAGCCAGCATGGCGTCGAGGTTTTTCACGATCTCGCCCTCGATCTTGTCTTTGAACGCGCCCAGTAAAAAGCCCAGCTTGGCGTCGAGTTCCAGCTGGTCCCCGGTGACTTTGAGGGTGCCATTCACGCCGCTGCGGGTGAAGGAGACCAGGTCGCTCGCGTCACCTTCTTCGTAGGTGCAGGCCATGTCGAACTTTTCTTCGGCCTGCTCGGCCCACTGAAAAGCCAGCTTGCGGGCGGCAGGCAGGCCCAGGGTGTGGGCGCGTTCAATGTGTATGTCAGCCACGGTGTGTCTCCAGTGTGTGGTCAGTTATTTGGGGTCACTGCCGGGCTCCAGCGAGCTTTGCAGTGCCGCGTGCCGTGCGTCTTTGTCCAGCGCGGCCAGTTGCCTGACCGCATCATAAAACCGGGGCCAGTTGCGGCCCTCGCGGGCGAATAAGGCCTCGAAGGCTGGGACCAACTCGTCGTAGGCGGCCTGCGCACCAAACGCGGCGTTGTTGGCGCGCGCCACCCAGCCGTCGTAGCCGGAATAGCCACCCCAGCCCGCTTTGAGGGAGATGTAGCGTGTACGGAAGCGATTCATCGCTTCGTTTTTCATAGCAATAACGGCAGATTCCTCCGCGGCTTGCTTTTGATTTGGCATGAAATCGGCATAAATCTGGGCCAATTCCTGCCGTGTGGCCAGCGTCAGCGCACGGAATTCGCGACGCCGGTCGTTGAAGCGGGCGTATTCCGCTTGGGCGGCGGTGCTGGCCTGGGTGAGCAGCCATTGCGCACCGCCCAACCGTTCTACCGCGGTGGCAAAGGATTCGTTGAACACTGTGTCGCCGGGCGCGAACGCCACCTGGTGCGACAGTTCGTGAAAAATCAACCGCGCAAGCTCACCTTCAGGGTAGTGGATGAAGGTGTTGAGCAGCGGGTCGCCGCCGAGCCAGTTCAGCCAGCCCAGGGTGGAATAGGCCGGCACGCCATAGACGCTCACCTCCAGCCCGGTGGCCTGCAGCTGTGCGGCTTCGGCGCGGGCGTCGGCCTCCAAAAAGTAACCCCGGTAGCTGACGCAGCCGGTGACCGGGAAGCACCAGGTGTGCAGGGTGAGCGACATCGCGGGTGCAGCCACCACGTTCCACACCACGGCCGAGCGCTTCAGGTCGGCGTAGCGGCGGTAGCTGGCGTTGTCCGGAAGGTGCAGTTCGGTCACCGCAAACTGCCGGATGCGCTGCGACAGTTCCAGCTTGGCTTTCAAGGCCGTGCTGGTGGTGTCGTCGGCCAGCCAGTCATCCACTGGGCGTGCCGCCTGCATCAGCCGCACGTGGCCGCTGACGGATTGCCAGTAGTAGCCCATGCGCTCGGTGACGCTGGCGCAGCCGGCCAGGGGCAGCAGCGCCAGGGTAAGGAGCAGTCTGAAGTAGGGGTGTCGCGCCACGGGAGAATTATGGTCGCCATTCGTGGCCATGCCACGGCTTTCGCTACCATGGGTGCCACAGGAGCCCGAGCATGAAAGTCATCGATTCCATCGCCACCGAAGCGGCGGGGCTGACCGCCCTGCGGCGCGACATCCACGCCCACCCGGAGCTGTGTTTTGAAGAGCTGCGTACCGCCGATCTGGTGGCACGGCAACTTACAGCCTGGGGCATCGAAGTGCACCGCGGGCTGGGCAAAACCGGCGTGGTGGGCGTAATTCGCAACGGCAACTCCCAACGGGCCATCGGTCTTCGCGCCGACATGGACGCGCTGCCGATTCAGGAATTCAACACCTTTGCCCATGCCAGCACCCATCCTGGCAAGATGCACGCCTGCGGCCACGATGGCCACGTGGCCATGTTGCTCGGCGCGGCCCAGCACCTGGCGAAGCACCGCGACTTTGATGGCACGGTGGTGCTGATTTTTCAGCCGGCTGAAGAAGGCGGTGGCGGCGCCCGCGAGATGGTGCGCGACGGCTTATTCGAGCGTTTCCCCGTAGACGCGGTTTTTGGTGTGCACAACTGGCCCGGCCTGCGGGTCGGCCAGTTTGCGCTCAGCGCCGGGCCGGTGATGGCATCGAGCAACGAGTTCAAGATCACCATCCACGGCAAGGGCAGCCATGCGGCGCTGCCGCACAACGGCATCGACCCGGTGCCGATCGCCTGCCAGATGGTGCAGGCCTTTCAGACCATCATCACCCGCAACAAAAAGCCAGTGGACGCGGGTGTGATTTCCGTCACCATGATCCACACCGGCGAGGCCACCAACGTGGTTCCCGACCGCTGCGAGCTGCAGGGCACGGTACGCACCTTCACGCTGGAGGTTCTCGACCTGATAGAACAGCGCATGCGGGCGATTGCCGAACACACCTGTGCCGCTTTTGACGCGCGCTGCGAGTTCGAGTTCTCGCGCAACTACCCGCCCACCGTCAACCATTCCTCTGAAACCGCTTTCCTCCAGCAGGTGGTGGCCGACGTGGTCGGAGTGGACAACGTGGTGCCCCAGGAGCCCACCATGGGCGCCGAGGACTTTTCTTACATGCTGATGGAAAAGCCCGGCTGTTACGCCTTCATTGGAAATGGCGACGGCGCGCATCGGGAGATGGGCCACGGCGGGGGGCCATGCATGCTGCACAACCCGAGCTACGACTTCAACGACGAATTGCTGCCGCTGGGTGCGACGATGTGGGTGAGGTTGGTACAGAGCTGGCTTAGTTGTCAACGGTGATCACCCCTTACGACGTCGGGGGTGAATGTGTAAAGCGCTGGATGGACTGGACAACTTGCTAATTGACCCATCTGTCGCCATGATTCTTTCTCGGGCCGATTGACTGGTTAGGTGTGGTGTTGACTATTCTGACGTTGCCCCCGAATTCCGGACTTTTCAAAACTAGAGGTACGGTTTATGGGGGGCAGGTCAGAGCGTTCCGAAAGAGGCTTGGGTCAGACAAAATTTGCACAAAAAACGCCGATCGCAGCCCGCGAAATTTGCGCCCACAGGAAGCGCGGCGTTTATTTTGACCATGGCTTTTTCTACTGAACCCACCCACGGAACATCGACAGTTTTGCGGCAGATTCATGCGCGCGGTTGGCTACCTCACGCCATCAATTTGGACTCAAACCTAGATCAATGAGCCAGTCTGAGTACTCGTTTTACTCAAATTCAAGGACCTGCGCAAAATAGGCTGTCAAAACTGCCTTGGGGTCCAAAATTTAACCCAAAAGTATTCCTTTTGAGGTGTTTTGGAGGGGGACAGGCCGGCTCAGGTAAAGGCACGGGTGGCAAAAAGGTCAAAAGATGCCCGCAAAGCGCTCGATACTGCGCTTTTTTGCTGAATTCGACTCAGACTCCTTATCGCGGAAATTACCGCAACAATCGACCAATAGCATGCACACGCCGAGACGATGCCGGGGCTGCCTTTATAACGTAACATTCACGACAATTTCGGTGGTGCTTCGTAACTAACGCCAAAATAAAGCGGCACTTTGAGTGCTTTATCTCTACGCTTCGAGCATCTAAACAAAGTATCAGTTATACACTTTCATCAAATATGTATACACTTTTAATCAATTAGGATCAAGGATTGGGCATGAACAACGGCGAAATTGGCTTCATAGGGCCCGAAGACGATAGCGACGACCCCTTTTTTCGGATGGACTTGAGGGTCTACAGGAGCGAGGCGCCTTTGCTTTTTGAGATTTTGTCCCAACTGAGGACGCCAAGATCCAGGGCAAAAAGGGTGAAGTCTTTGGCCGAAGCGAGTTTGATGCGGACATCGGTGATTGGATCCCTGGAGATGAGCCTCCGACAACCGAGTGGATTTGGGGGCGGCTCCACCAGCTCAACCCAGGCACCTCCGGGTCAGAATTTTCAGCCGACGACGAACACACAAGAGCCCGAAGGAAGGCCGCGAACTGGTCTGCCACTTGTCCCGCCGAGCCCCGCCCGGGTGAATCAAATCCAAAACGGACTGCTCGCAAAGGTGGCCGCAATGTCGTCGAGCTCCCGAATCAGCGGGTCTCCGATCGTCCCGTTCGCCAGAAAACAGAGCACTCAGACGCCTCAGGAAGGAGCGCCTTCACGAAGCTCCGAAAGGCAGTCGGGATGAGCTTTTATTTCAATAACATTTGTTATAAATTTTGGCGCGATGCTGAAAGTGTATAGATATAAATCGCTGAAAAAACAGCATTTTGTTATGCTAGTATATTTATTGTAAGACGTTAGCAGTTGGACATAGTGTATAGATATAAGTACAACACTACTTACAACAGTCGGACAATAGGCTAAAATTCAAGAGAAAAAAAGCCGAAAATGAGCCAGAAAAATCAGGCGCCCAAAAAGCAAGGGCAAATTAAGTATACGACTCAGGGCGCACATGACTGAAAATGATCCTAGTCTGGAGTACCTCGAGCAGCTCCCAAGCCAGGTGATCCAATGGATCATGACCCAATCAGAAGAGCTGACCAACACAGTTTCCCAAGACACAGTCCGGCAATACAAAGCCCGGATCCAGTCGATAGCCCGGGCCCTTGGACAAGACCTTGAAAAACCGCCATACCTGTCGCCGATCAAACACCGCGACCCATCTGACTCAGCCCCCAACCACCTGAGCCCGATCGAATTCGTGAACGCCATGGTCCAACTCAATGAAGATCGGGACTGGGCAGTCAGCACCTGGCGACTCACCCGATCGGCACTCGCCTACATCTTCGCCTACAAAATCGCAAACGGAAGTAATGACGAAAAACTCGACTACGTCCACGGATTTTTCCACCTCCGGAACATCCAAAACCAACAAGAAAATGCGCCGCGAACACAACGGAAAGAGAGTCGCAGCGCACAACAGCACATAACGCCAACTGAAATCGCACTCATCCTGGACCGACTCAATGACTCGCGGAGAAACTCGTTTTGGCCAACAAACACGGCCCTCTTCATGATGGCCGGACTCGTCACCGGGCTGCGTCCAGTTGAATGGGAAACAGCCGTCTGGAACGACGAGAGCCGAACCGAGCTTCAGGTCAAAACCGCGAAGAACAAACTCGACAAAACCAGACTGCAAAAAGCCCTAGCCGAATACCACCAAGGACGCGGAGCAATCCTCCCAACTTACACGCAAGAAAACTCCCCGTTTCCACCAAAAATAAACGACGAAGATCCGGAAAAAAACCCGTACGAAAACGCGTATGACATCGCTTTCGAAGACGAAGAAAACGTGTACCGGCTTGTGCCAGTCGAAGCAGACGACGCCCGCTGGGTCGATGCCCACTTGAACAGCCTCCAGCACTACCTTGATGCTGGAGGAAAATTTAAGAACTACTACGACGCCTGCCGCATCAGACTGTGGCAAATCTGCCAAGAACTTTTCGGCGCAAAAAGAAAAATTTCTCTGTACACCATGCGGCACCAATTTGCCGCAAACAGTCGCGTCATCCGCGGCCACGAAGAGACAGCAAAAGTCATGGGAAACAGCCGCAGATCGTTGCAAAGTTACTCGGGCTCGCGCGTCGCGCACGCCTCGGTTCGGCGCCGGCTTAAAGGCGAAGCAGTGGTGTCGCCGGCGGAAAAAGCTGCAGAAGAATTTTTCCGGCAGAGAAATGGCGACGACAGCGTCACAACATCGCCGTGAACAGCCTCTCTGAATGTGTCTATCGCATTGCAGTTGCACTACGATGAGAAGATGCAAACAGCAACACTTTCCGCCATCCGTGTTGCGCCTGATTCCCAGCTCGAATTCGAAGGCTTTCTTGAGCAGGGTGAGTCGTTGTCACAATTCGTTGAAAACGCGGTTCGCTCCACAGTCGCCAAGCACAATAACCAGGCGGGGTTCATTCGCCGTGGCATCGCTGCCATCTCCTTTTTGACTGTTTTTGGCTTCTGGTCCGCAGAGTGTTGTTTCCAGAGACAAAGGGTCGGTGGTCAACACTCCACTAGACATCTTTTCCCAAAGCCCGAGTTCTCCCACCCCTTCCAAGTCCGCTACCCCCGTGGATTGCACCTGACCGTCCCCACCCGGTGATGCTCCCCGTGGACCAGGTAGTTCAAACTGTGGTGCGTGTGCCCATGCACCCACAGGTCCGCCAGCGGTACCAGTTCCTCCATATTTGACGCATACGCCGCTGACGAGAAGTCGGACCGGTCGTGCAAAGCGATCGACTGGATGCTAGGCGCATGGTGCGACACCACCACCGTCCGACTCCGACCTTTTTTGGCGTTTCTGGCGTCGTCCTTCCCTGACCCCGGCCTCTCCACCCCCAGTTTTTCCGCCAACCAAGCCCG
>CAZANT010000076.1:0-4892 GCA_964486575.1 uncultured Burkholderiaceae bacterium
GCCACTGCCGACCTCGCGCACGCTTCAGATCAACGACGTGTACGTGGTGGACTCGGCCGGCACCTCGGGCGACTTCACGCTGTCGCTCCTGTAAAACTGCCAGGCCATCCATGAACGGCGGAACGCTCAACGGCTTCGCCCTGAATGGGGCGGTGATTGACCCTGTGGTGCGAACCCAGGTGTCGGCGTTTGCCTATGCAGCCGGTTCTGTCAAGCCGCGCGTGTTCGCCTACCTGTCGGCGCAGGCGATTGCTCAGGCGTCTGTGTCTGGGCCACTGGCCCGCGTTTACTTGCGCTCCCCGGTGGCCGCTAATGCCCGCGCAGTGGTTAGCGGCACGCTGGGGAAGGTCTACGCCCGCTTGGTGGTGGCCGCGCAGGCAGCGGCAGCTCTCACGGTAGATATTTTTGCGGTGCGAAGTGCCGTCAACGTAGTAGCGAGGGCGTCGATCACGCTGACCGCTGGCGTTCGGGTGCGCTCAATTGTCGCAGCGTCCGCAGTAGTTCAGGCCACGGTGGTGCCGCGCCGTCTGGTGCGCTCAGTGCTGACTAGCACGCCGACGGCTGCCGTGGACTACCTGGTGACAGTGGTGGGGCGCGTGTTCTACCGCTCGCCGCTGGTGTCCGTTGCCCAAGCCACCGCTGTTGTGACAACCCGCGTTTTTGCGCGGCTCGGTGTGCTGGCCCAGGCGCGCGCCATGGCCATGGTGGTTTCCCGCGTTGGCGTTCGCGTACCGGTAGCCGCTACCCCGCAGGCCGAGATCACTGTGGACTTCAACGTTATCAAGCGCATCCCATTTGACGAGCCCGCACCCGAAGAACGCCGCTTCCAGGTGGAGCAGCGCCCCGCAACCTTCTACGTGGTGAATTGACATGAGCATCGTCGGAACAGTCCGCCAGCAACCCAACGATGTCCAGGACTACGACATCGACTACAGCGAGTGGTTTCCACCCGATGACGTGATCACAAGCGCCGTGGTGTCTGTGGTGCCGACCATGCCGGTGCCCCCCAGCTACGCGCTGCAGCACCCGGTGGTGAAGGTCTGGATTTACAAGGGCGGCACCGACGGTGTGACCTACCAGGTGACCGTGCGCGCTATCACCAACGACGGACGCGAAAAAGAGGTCGAGTTGAGAGTCAGGATTAAGGAAGTTTGAGATGGCTAAGCAGCTCTACCTGAACAATTTTCAAACGCAGTTCGTTGCGGCCGTCAAAGACACGCCCACGACCGGGACGCCGGCGAGTGAGATTGATTACGGCGTACTCCGCATTTCGGACGGCGCTGCCGGATCGTTGCTGAATCCCACGGGCGGCGATTTTTACATTCTCACCGCATACAAGCGGGTCGGAACGGCTGAGTCAAATTACGAGATTCTGAAAGTCACTGCCGTAGACAACTCTACCCCCGGCGAGTGCAGAATCACTGTTCAGCGCGCGCAGGAGGGCACATCTGCCCAGTCCTATGTCTCTGGTGACCCTTTGGCTTTACGCTTTACCGCAGGGGCGGCTGCAAACTCCTCTCAGCCAGCGGCCAATCTTAGCGATCTTGCGGATGCCGGAGAAGCTCGGGATAACCTTGGGCTCGGAGATGCCGCAGTCAGAAATGTCGGGACAAGCGCAGGCACCGTAGCCGCCGGCGACCACTTGCACCCGGGCGTCTACCAAGCTGCCGATGCAACGCTGACAGCCTTGGCGGGAGTGACCACGGCGGCCAACAAGCTGATCTACGCCACTGGCGCGGACGCCTTTGCCACGTCCGATCTGACGGCGGCGGGGCGCGCGTTGCTGGACGATGCTGACGCGGCAACGCAGCGCGCAACCCTGGGCCTGGGATCAGTTGCCACGCTGGGCGTAGACACTGACACCACACTGGGCAACAACAGCGACACCCTGGTGCCGAGCCAGAAAGCGGTGAAAGCGTTTGTTGAGGGCATCGTGGCCGCGCAGGACGCGATGGTGTTCAAAGGGGTCATCGACTGCTCTGCGAACCCCAACTACCCGGCGGCCGATCGTGGCTGGACCTACCGTGTCAGCGTGGCGGGCCGGATTGGTGGCGGCTCTGGCGCTGTGGTGGAAGCCGGCGACATCCTTCTGTGCCTGACCGACGGCACGGTGGCTGGCACGCAGGCGGCAGTGGGCGCTCAGTGGGGTGTCATCCAGGTCAACATCGACGGAGCGGTGACCCTGACGGGCACGCAGACGCTGACGAACAAGACCATTGCACTGGGCAGTAACACACTGACCGGGACCATAGCGCAGTTCAACACCGCTTTGACGGATGGCGACTTTGCAACGCTGGCAGGAACTGAAACCCTGACCAACAAGACGCTGGCGGCCCCCGCCCTTGGAACGCCCGTATCTGTCGTACTGACCAACGCCACAGGCCTCCCACTAAACACCGGCGTAACGGGCACACTACCAGTTGCCAATGGCGGAACCAATGCGACCACTGCGAGCGCGGCGCGTACCAACTTGGGCGTGGAGATCGGGACTGACGTGCAGGCCTATGATGCCGACCTGGCGGCCATCGCTGGGTTGACTTCTGCTGCCGACCGGCTGCCGTACTTCACCGGGAGCGGTACCGCCTCGCTGGCCACTTTCACCGCCGCCGGCCGGGCTTTGGTTGACGACGCCGATGCCGCAGCCCAGCGCGCAACACTTGGCCTTGCCATTGGCTCCGATGTACAGGCCTATGACGCCGACACCGCCAAGCTAAATGTCGCTCAAAGCTGGACGGCACAACAAACCTTCAAGGAGTCAAAGGACACTGTTTTCACAATCACCGACGGCGCAGCCTTTGAGATTGATCCAGGCAACGGCAGTGTTCAAGTTGTCACCTTGGGCGCCAACCGCACGCCGGCCGCCACCAACTTTGAAGCAGGGCAGACGGTCCTTCTGGGGGTGGACGATGGCACTTCCTTCACCATCACTTGGTCGTCAGTAGCCCCAACTTGGGTAAAGCCCGGCGGAACTGCATCGGCCCCCCCGCTATCGGCATCAGGATTCACCTGGATTCTGCTTTGGAAGGTTGGATCGGTCATCTACGGTGCAGAGGTCGGTAAGCCATGAGCCAGGCGCTGAAATTCGCATCCACAGGGGCCGGCGCCCCTGCAGGCCCGACTTATGTGGACGACGTTTTTTCAACATACATCTACACCGGGAATGGATCTTCCCAAGCCATCAGCAACGGCGTGGACCTGGCTGGTTTTGGTGGCCTGGTGTGGGTAAAAGGGCGCAGCGGGACCGGCCGTAACAACCGGCTCCACGACACGGTGCGGGGAGCAAATTTTTACCTTGAAACGAACACCACAGAAGCCAGCACAGACAACAGCGGCAGTGGCGTCAGCGCATTTAATTCTGGCGGCTTTTCGCTCAGCAACGGTAGCAGCTACAACACGAACGCTGAGTTTTACGCCTCTTGGACGTTTCGGCGGGCTGCCAGGTTTCTGGACATAGTGACATGGACGGGCAATGGTTCCAACCGGACAATATCGCACGCCCTTGGCGTTGCCCCAGGGCTGATTCTGGTCAAGCGAACCGACATTGCTTCGGACTGGCAGGTATATCACCGCAGAATTTCAGCCGGCAATTACCTGGTGCTCAACAGCAATGCTGCGCAGGCCGCAGGGGCAACACGCTGGAACAGCACCGCAGCAAACAGCGCAGATTTCAGCATTGGTACAGACGCCAGCGTAAATGCTTCTGGTGGTGCCTACATTGCCTACGTGTTCGCAAATGACCCCGGTGCGAACGGGATGATTAAATGCGACGATTTTGTGACCGATGGTGCTGGAGGCGCCGCAATTGAGGTTGACTGGGAGGTTCAATTCATCCTTGTCAAATCGTTGGCTTCTGGCGATTGGTTCATTGCTGACGTAATTCGCGGTGCTACACGAGGTTATTTCGCAACGCTTTTACGTGCAAACACCAACGCCGTCGAAAGTTCCTTAGCTGCCACTGCTGCGATTGGTACGGAGCCCAGATACATAACATTTTCCGGGGCCGCTTCTACGAATTACGTATACATGACCATCCGCAGGCCGAATAAGCCGCCGGCCGATGGCTCGCAAGTATTCCAGCCAGTGGTTTACACGGGCACAAACGTGGACAACCGGCTGGTAAATACCGGAATCCTGACTGACGCAGTGTTTGTGCGCGAACGCAATGACACAACGCCATTGGGGATGATGGTATGCGAGCGGAACCGAGGATTAAATCGCTCTGCAACCGGCTCTACCGCAGCAGAGGTGGTAGACGCAGATTCATTTATGACACCAAATTTTGGTGGTCATGCTTTTGCGGCAATGAACGGTTTTGGTGTCGGAAACGATGTAACTGCGAAACTAAACTCCGATACCACGTCCAATAACCATATCGCGCTTGCGTTTAAGCGAGCGCCAGGATTTTTTGATTGTGGGTTTACTTACGGGTACGGCTCCGCAGCCCTTGTCAATCACAGTCTTGGGGTTACGCCTCAGCTAATTATCAGGAAGTGTTCCACGTCGGCAAACAATTGGTACGTGTACTTTTCCTCGCTTGGCAATAACCAAGTCTTGTTTTTGAACACGTCAGCCGCTGCAGCGACCGACGTTAACGCCTGGAACTCCCAGAATCCGTCGCCAACAGATTACGTTATCGGCACTGGAAACAACAACATATCTGCGACCTCCTACACGCATTATCTATTTGCCACTTTAGAAGGCATTAGCAAGGTCGGCTCCTACACCGGCAACGGCTCAAGTCAAACCGTAGATTGCGGATTCACCACCGGTGCGCGCTTTGTGCTTATCAAGCGCACGGACAGCACAGGCGATTGGTACGTATGGGACACGGCTCGGGGGATCGTTTCTGGTAACGACCCTCACCTTAGTCTGAACTCGACGGCAGCAGAAGA
>CAZANT010000076.1:4902-9519 GCA_964486575.1 uncultured Burkholderiaceae bacterium
CTGGTAACGACAGCCTTGATCCCGCCACGTCAGGGTTCATCGTCAACCAGAACGCCACGACCAACATCAATGTCAACGGCGCCTCCTACGTCTATCTGGCAATCGCCTGAAAGAAGCCATGTCGTATATCAACACTACCACCCAAGATTACCCAATCAGCGAGGCCAACATTCGGGCCTTGTTTCCGCAAACCAGCTTTGGGGTGCCCTTTGTTGCCCCCGAGCCGTATGTCTGGGTGTTTCCTACGCCGCGCCCGTCCTTTGACCCCTTGACGCAGTTTGTTCGTGAAGCAGCGCCCGCGTTATCGCCACTTGGCAACTACGAACAGCGGTGGGAGGTCGTGGACCTATCCGGTCAGCAGTTGAGCCAAAGCCTGCAAAAGTTTAAGGGAGACGCGGTGCTTCAAGTTGACCGCGACGTGGACGCCATCTACGCCGCCGCCCTGGGCAACCGTGGTCCCGAGTACGCCGACGCCGAAATGGAAGCTCTGGAGTTCAAGGCGGCCGGGTACAGCGGCACCGCGCCAGCGTCTGTGCAGAGCTGGGCCACGGCCAAAGGCTGGACGGCCACGCAGGCTACCAACGACATCCTGGCTGCCGCTGCCCAACTGCGCGGTGCCAAGCAAGCCATTCGCGCCCAGCGCCTGCTGCGCAAAGAACAGGTGAAGGCAGCCGCCACAGCCGCTGACGCACGGGCAGCAATGGCCGCATGGGCCGTGTTTGTGGCGGCCATCAAGGCCCAGCTGGGGCTGTGATGCAAGTCGCGTTCTACAAAGGCCGCACCCGCCTGTTCAACCGCCTGGTGTCGTGGTGGCTCAAGGGCCCGTATAGCCATGTCGAACTGGTGACGGCCACCTACTCCGATGGCGTCAGCGCCTGCGCTTCGGCCAGCTTCATGGACGGCGGTGTGCGCGTGAAGCACATGGTTCTCAACCCCGACCACTGGGACCTGGTGGACGTGCCACACACCCCGGAGGCCTGGGATTGGGTCATGGCCCATGAAAACGAGCGCTACGACCTGCTGGGCCTTATGGGCTTTGTTTGGCGCCGGCAGACCGGCGGAAAGCGCAAGTGGTTTTGCAGCGAAGCCGTGGCCGACATGCTGGGCTTCCCCGAGTCCTGGCGCTTCGACCCGATGAATTTGCACAGTGCATTGAAAGGGCTGCAACGTGGGTAATGAACAAGACCTTACTGGACAGGACCGTGTAACCGCTGTTGAGGTGCAGAACCTCAAGGACAGTGTTCGTCGCGTTGAGTCCAACGTCCAGGGCCTGCACGGCAAGATCGACACGCTGGGTGAGTCGATGGCTTCGATCGTCCGCATGGAAGAGCGACAGGCCGCGACCAACGAGCGTCTGATTGACGGCTCTCGAACCATGAACCAACTTGCTATACGGGTCGCAGCGTTAGAACGCGACGTACCCGAGGACCTTCCCGCTCGTCTGGCAGCTATTGAAACCCAGATGCCCGGCCTGACTGAGCTCCGAACCTACGTCGTGCGCGGCGTCATGGCTGGTATCGGCTTGATGTTGTTGGCCGTGCTGGCGCTGATCTTCAAGGTGCCAGGATGAAACCAATCCCCGACTGGAAGCGCGTGCTGCGCAAGGCCTGGTCCATGCGCCTGATGGCGGGCGCCGCTGTGCTGTCCGCCGTCGAGGTGGCCCTGCCATTCTTCCAGCCGGAATTGCCGCGCGGCTGGTTTGCGCTGCTGTCGGCTGTGACGGTCAGCGGCGCCTTTGTAGCCCGCCTGATGGCGCAGCGCAACATGCGCGGGGAGGGCGACGATGCGTAACCAACGGATTGCCATCGGTGCACTGAGCCTCAGTGCCGCGGCCTTCGGCGCCCTGGTGCTGCATGAGGACTACACCGACCGCGCCATCATCCCGACCAAAAACGACCGCTGGACCGTGGGCTTTGGTTCCACATTCCGCGACGACGGCACGCCGGTGCAGCCGGGCGACACCATCACGCCACCACGCGCCATTGCCCGCAGCCTGGTCCACATTGCCAAGGACGAGGCTGGGCTGAAGCGCTGCATTACCGCACCGCTGCACCAGGTGGAATACGACACGCTGGTGAACTTCGCCTACCAGTATGGCGCGGTGGCCACTTGCAACAGCAGCATGGTCCGTCACGTCAACGCCGGCCGGTACGCCCAGGCCTGCGAGGCGTACACCCTCTACAAATTCAGTGGTGGTTTTGACTGCTCCATTCCCGGCAACCGGGTGTGCGGTGGTGTCTGGACCCGCAATCTTGAACGCAAAGCCAAGTGCATGGGGGTCCAATGAACATTACCCTGATCGGCTTCGCCGTCGTGCTGGGCCTTGCCGGCTTACAGACCGTTCGCCTGGCCAACGAGCAAGCCGACCACGCCAAAACCGTGGCCACCTACGCCACCGAGCGCACCAACGCCGCCAACGCCCTGGCCAAAGCCACCGACGAGCGCCGCGCGCTGGAAAACCGCATTGCTGTCGCCATCAACCTGAACCGGGAGAAAGACCGTGACCAAATTGCTGCCCTTACTCGCCGCGCTGACGCTCTTGCTCGCAGCTTGCGGGACCGTCCCGACCGACCCGCTGCCGCCAACCTGCCCCAAGGGGGTGACCCTGCCACCGCTGGACAAGGTGCCGACCTCGGAACTGGCCTTGGACTTTACCGACAGGATGGAGAGTTTCTTGTCGGGGAAGCTGCCCGCGCCGATCGACTACGAGTTGCGCTCGCCGCCTGCTACCGGGATTACGAAGCGGCCCGCACCGAACTAGGGGCCCACTGATGGCCGTCATCCGCATCCAGGACTTCGGCGGCGAGGTGCCGCGGGTTTCGGCCCGCGCGCTTGGCGGCAACACCGCGCAGACCAACCTGAACCTGTTGGCCACGTCCACCGAGTTCCGGCCGCTTCTGGACGACGCCAACGTGGCAGGCGCCCCCATCGGAGCCAAAACACTGTACCGGCTGAGCCGTAATTCTGGCGGCGCGCTGATCACCTCGGATGGCACCGGCTGGATTGCGGAGACGGCGGACAAAAACTATGTGAAGGGCCAACTGAACGACGACGCGACCGAGCGCACGCTTGTGGCTTTCAACGACGGCACCCAGGCGCCGCGCGTGGTGGACGCGACGGGGCAAAACCGCCTGCTGGGCGTGCCGGCGCCGACGACTGCGCCGACGCTGACGCTGGAGGCCGGTGAAGAGTTCACCCGCGAGGAAGCCGAGCAGTTTGTGGCTGGCACCTTGGTGCCCGCCATTGTGGAGGCCACGCTGCTGAGCCTGGTGGACGCAGAGAATGTGTCGCGCGTGTCGGGTAACGTGCCGGTGGCTGGCCCCTACAACCTGCGTGGCCTGCTGGTCACCACCTACCCAACCTCGCAGCGCGGCTTCAACGAGCCGTGGAACCTGCTGGCCAGCGTGCCGGCATCGGCAGCAGGACCGGCGAAGCTCAACGACCCGCAACTGGGCGGCACATTGGTGGGCGGCAACATCCTGATCCCATTGCTGGCCCTGCCGTACTGGGGGCGTGTGGGCGACTTGACGGCGCTCGAAGGGCGGCTGCGCCTGCTCGAAGATCCCGCCACCGGGTCCCAGTTGTTCAGCGATGCCGCAATCGCCGCCTTGGCGGCGCGGCTGCAGGAACACTTTGACCCGAATGGTGACGACCTTCGCCCAATGCGGACGGCGTTGGACGAGGCACTTGCGACGTTCAAAACAGCGCTGGATTTCAACCTGTCGCCATTGCCCACGCGACCGGTGGAGCCGACGCGACCCACCACGCCGGAGTTCGGATTCAACGAGAACGGTGACAGCCAGGGGCGACCAGCGGAGTGGGTGGCTTACGACACGGCTTACAAGGCCTACCTGACCGCTCTGGAGGCTTACACCAAGGCCGAGAACAACCAGGAGAGCGAAAAGACGGCGCGCGTGGCCAGCATGGTGGCGGCGCAGGCCCAGGCCATCAGCATCGGGCAGGGCATTGAGGCTGTGTTTGCCAGCAAAAAACGCACGCTTGAAGCCCTGGTAGAGAACGAGATCAGTAAGTTCGGCTTGGCCAAGACTGAGGCCAACCCCGGCGGTTTGTTTGAAATTGCACCCGACCGCATCATTGACACCCGGTTTTACATCACCACTCTGGTGACCGACTGGGGAGAAGAAAGTGCGCCAAGCCCCATCAGCGAAGCCATCGAGGTAGATCAGAACGATGTGGTTTTGATCAATCGACCGGGCATACCTGGCGGACGCTACATTCAGAAGTGGCGCATCTACCGTTCCAACGTGGGTACAGAGAGCGCGGCATTCCAGTTTGTCGAGGAGCTTTTGGCGTCATCGGACAGCTACCGCGACGAGGTGAAGGCCGAAGCGCTGGGCGAACCCTGCCCGTCGTTCACCTGGGCCGAGCCGCCATACCGCGCCGACAACCAGAGCAGCGCCACCATCAAGCCCTTGAAAGGCGCCGACCCCTACCTGCGCGGCATCGTGGGCATGCCCAACGGCGTGAACGTGGGCTTCATCGACAACTTTCTGGCGTTCTGCGAGCCGTACAAGCCCTACGCCTGGCCGGTGGAATACCAAATCACCACCGAGTACCCCATCGTCGGTTTGGGCGTGTTCGGGCAGACCCTGTTTG
>CAZANT010000077.1:0-9490 GCA_964486575.1 uncultured Burkholderiaceae bacterium
AGCGCGGGCAGCTTGCCGCTGGCGCGCACGCCTTTGGCGCTCAGCGCGGCGGTGGCGCTGGCCAAGCCGGCCTGGCCGGGCGGGTCGCGGCGCGTGCCGGCGTCAAAGTCGATCTGCACGTCCACCATCGGGATGCCTGGGCTTTCGGCCAGGAACACCTCAGCACCGCTGGGCAGGCGCCAGTTTTGAACCGGAATGGCCGCCCACAGGCTCTGGGACACGAAAATCAAGCCAAACAGGCACCAAGCCCTAGTGGAATATCGCGATTTAGCTATATTTTTAATAGTAATCATGGGGCGGTCAGGTCAATGCCGGCTGCCAGCGGGCGGGGTGCGGGGCGTGCGGTTGGGCTGCACCGGCTGGGGCAACAGGGTGGCCACGGTGAGCTGGTCGTCGCCAAAGTAACGGGCGGCCACCGACTGCACCTGCGCGGCGGTGACAGCCCGCAGCCGGGCGATGGTGCGCTCGCCCGCGTCCAGCGGCTGGCCTTGTGCCCAGTAGCTGCCGAGTTCCCGCGCCTGGTTGAACACCGAGTCCAGCTTGTAAACCTCGCTGGCCACCCACTGGGTCTTGACGCGGGCCAGCTCGGCCTCGCTGACCCCGTCTTTCGCCACACGGGCCACCTGCGCGCGCAGGGCGGCCTCGACCTCGGCCGCGCTGCGGCCCTGGGCCGGGGTGCCGTAGAGCACAAACAATTGGGGACCCCGCCCCTGCAGCCCGTTGTAGGCGCCGGCGCTGTCGGCGACGCGCTGGTCGCCTTGCGCCAGGGCACGGTCCAGCCGGGCACCGCTGTACCCGTCGAGGACTGCAGCCAGCACCGTGAGTGCCAGCGCGTCGTTGCTGGCCTCGTCGTTCGCGGCAGGGGTGTCGAGTTGTGCAAGCGAAGGCACCTTGAACGCGAGCGACACATAGGCTTGATCTGCTGGCGCCTTGAAGTCGAGCCGGCGCATGCCCACCTGCGGCGGCTCGAGCCGGGGTTTGCGCTCGGGCACGGGCCGCGTGGCAATGCTGCCATAGTGCTTTTCGGCCAGCGCCCGCACCGCGGCCACATCCACATCGCCGGCCACCACGACCGCAGCGTTCGCGGGGGTGTACCAGCGGCGGTAGAAGTCGCGCACGTCGTCGGGGGTCATCGCGTCGAGGTCACTCATCCAGCCGACGATGGGCCGGCGGTTGGGCGAGGCGGTGAAGACCACCGCGTTCATGGCCTCGGACATCAGTGCGCGCGGGGAATCTTCGGTGCGCAGGCGGCGCTCTTCTTTCACCACCTCGATCTCGCGCTTGAACTCCTCGTCGGCCCAGCGATTGTTGGCAAAACGGTCGGCCTCCAGCCGCATCACATCGGCCAGCCGGCTCGACGGGATCTGCTGGTAGTAGCCGGTGAAGTCGCGGCCGGTGAAGGCGTTTTCCCGCCCACCGAGTGCCGCCACCCGGCGCGAAAACTCGCCCGGCGCCAGGGTCGGCGTACCCTTGAACAGCATGTGCTCCAGCACATGGGCCACCCCTGAGGTACCGTCGACCTCGTCCATGGACCCCACACGCAGCCAGACCATGTGCACCGCAGTGGGTGCGCGACGGTCCGGCTTGACGATCAGGGTCATGCCATTGGACAAAGTGAATTGCTGGGTGACACTGGCGCTGGGTTCAGCCGCAGGTGACTGGGCGTGAAGCGCCACCGGGGCAGTGACAAACAGGCAGGCTGCCAGCCACCACGAGGGAAATAGGTGTTTCATAGAATGATGTGATTCTAAAAAGCTCTTTGATGTTCAGTTTCTTCAAGAAAAAACCACCGACCGATTCAGTCACCGCGTCCACCCCGCCAGTGCCCGCACTGGTGGTGCCGGCGACGCCCCCGGCGGCCGAGCCAACGGCGGCGCCCCGCACCAGTTGGCTCGACAAGCTCAAGGCCGGTCTGCGCAAGACCGGCAGCAGCATCGCCACGGTGTTCACCGGCACCCAGATCGACGATGCGTTGTACGAAGAACTGGAAGCGGCCCTGCTGATGGCCGACGCCGGCACGGCCGCCACCGCCCACTTGTTGGCCGACCTGAAGCAGCGCGTCAAAGACAGCAAAGCCACCGACCCCGCGGCGGTCAAGGGCCTGCTGGCCGAGTCGCTCACCGCCCTGCTCACCCCCCTACAGCGGCCACTGGTGATTGGTGCGCACAAGCCCACTGTGATCATGGTCGCAGGCGTCAACGGGGCGGGCAAGACCACCTCGATTGGCAAACTTACCCGGCACCTGGCCGACTCGGGCGCCAGCGTGCTGCTGGCAGCTGCCGACACCTTCCGCGCCGCGGCACGCGAGCAGCTGGGTGTCTGGGCCGACCGCAACACGGTGGAAATCGTCAGTCAGGACGGTGGCGACCCCGCCGCTGTGAGTTTTGATGCGGTCAGCGCCGGCAAGGCGCGTGGCCGCGACGTGGTGCTGGTGGACACGGCGGGCCGCCTGCCCACGCAGTTGCACCTGATGGAAGAGCTGAAAAAGATCAAACGCGTGGTGCAAAAGGCCGACGCCACCGCGCCCCACGAAGTACTGCTGGTGATTGACGGCAACACCGGCCAGAACGCACTGGCGCAGGTGAAAGCCTTTGACCAGGCGCTGGGACTCACCGGCCTGATCGTCACCAAACTTGACGGCACCGCCAAGGGCGGCGTGCTGGCGGCCATTGCGCTGTGGGCGGCAGAACGCGGCAAAGCCCTACAGGGCACCGCACCGGTTCCGGTGTACTTTATTGGCGTGGGCGAAAAGCTGGAAGACCTTGAGACCTTCAATGCCCGCGAGTTTGCCCAGGCCTTGTTGAGCTGAAATCGACGCTGTCGCGGTGTAAGCCTTCGGAGGCCAAAGCGACGAAAAGGCAAGTCCCTGTCACGCTGTGGCACAACAACTCTGGTGAAATGCCTTCATGAACCTCCAAAAAATTGCCATCGCCGCGCTGGTCGCGGGTCTGGTGGCCGCGTTCTTCATTTTTGATTTAGGTCATTACCTGAGCCTGGACTACCTGAAGCAGAGCCAGTCTTCCTTTGCGGAGCTTTATGCGCGCCGGCCGCTCGTGGTGGCGCTGGCCTTTTTCGCGACTTATGTCGCTGCCACCGCCCTGTCTTTCCCCGGCGCGGTCATTCTGACCTTGGCTGCGGGTGCGATCTTTGGACTGTGGTGGGGGACGCTGATCGTGTCGTTTGCGGCCACCGTCGGCGCCACGCTGGCGTTCCTGATGGCCCGTTTCGTCCTGCGCGACAGCATTGAGGCCCGCTTTCGCAGCCGGCTGGCGGAAATCAACGAAGGCGTGGCCAAAGACGGGGCCTTTTACTTGTTCACACTGCGGCTGGTGCCGCTGGTCCCGTTTTTCGTGATCAACCTGGTGATGGGCCTCACCAAAATGAAGACGCTGACTTTTTACTGGGTCAGCCAGGTCGGCATGTTAGCCGGCACGGCGGTGTACGTGAACGCTGGCACCCAATTGGCCCAGCTGGATTCCCTGCGCGGCATCTTGAGCCCCGGACTGCTTGGTTCCTTCGTGCTGTTGGGGCTGTTTCCACTGGTGGCTCGCAAGGTGGTGGAGGGTTTTGCGAGCCGCAAGGTCTATGCGCGCTGGGCCAGTGAGAAGCCCAAGCACTTTGACCGCAACCTGATCGTCATTGGTGCTGGCGCGGGCGGTCTGGTGTCTGCTTACATTGCGGCCGCGGTCAAGGCCAAGGTGACCCTGATTGAAGCCCACAAGATGGGCGGCGACTGCCTGAACTACGGCTGCGTGCCGAGCAAGGCCTTGATCAAAAGCGCCAAGCTGGCCCACCAGATCCGCCACGGTGCCCACTACGGCCTGGCCGACAGCGCACCCAACTTCAACTCGCGCGCGGTCATGCAGCGGGTGCACGACGTGATTGCCGCCATTGCACCCCACGACAGCGTGGAGCGCTACACCCAACTCGGTGTAGACGTGGTGCAGGGCTACGCCAAGCTGGTCAACCCATGGACGGTTGAAATCGCCCTCAACGACCCCCCGCCTGGCCAGCCGGCAGTGCAGCGGCTGACCGCGCGCAGCATCATCATCGCCGCCGGGGCCGAACCACTGGTGCCCCCGCTGCCCGGTCTGGACGATGTGGGCTACCTCACCAGCGACACCCTCTGGGACGAGCTCGCACGGCTGTACGAGCTGCCGCAGCGCATGGTGGTGCTGGGTGGCGGACCAATTGGCTGCGAACTGGCACAAAGTTTTGCCCGGCTGGGGGCCCAGGTGAGCCAGGTGGAAATGGCCAAACGCATCATGCTCCGAGAAGACGAGGACGTGGCGCTGCTGGCGCAGCAGTCACTCCAGGCCGATGGCGTGCAGGTGCTGACGGGCCACAAGGCCCTGCGCTGCGAGCGGGTGGGCGAATCCAAGTTTCTGGTGGTCGAGCACAACGGCGAAGAAAAACGCATTGAATTTGACGCGCTGATTTGCGCCGTGGGCCGCAAGGCGCGGCTCACCGGCTACGGCCTGGAAGCGCTGGGCATTCCCACTCACAAGACGGTGGAAACCAACGAGTACCTGCAAACGCTGTACCCCAACATTTACGCGGCGGGCGACGTGGCTGGGCCTTACCAGTTCACCCACACGGCGGCCCACCAGGCCTGGTACGCGTCGGTCAATGCGCTGTTTGGCGAGTTCAAGAAGTTCAAGGCCGACTACTCTGTGATCCCCTGGGCCACGTTCACTGACCCGGAGGTGGCGCGTGTGGGTCTCAATGAGCAGGAAGCGCGCGAAAAAGACATTCCCTACGAACTCACCAAGTACGGCATCGACGACCTCGACCGGGCGATCGCCGACGGCTCGGCCCACGGCTTCGTGAAGGTGCTGACTGTGCCCGGCAAGGACACCATTCTGGGCGTGACCATCGTCGGCGAACACGCGGGGGACTTGCTGGCCGAGTACGTGCTGGCGATGAAACACAAGCTGGGGCTGAACAAGATCCTCGGCACCATCCACACCTACCCGACGCTGTCCGAAGCCAACAAGTACGCGGCGGGTGAATGGAAACGTGCCCATGCACCTGAAAAGCTGCTGACCTGGGTTCGGAAGTACCACAACTGGAAACGGGGTTGACCATGGCATCGCGACGCAAAGCTCTATTTTTCATAGCATCGTCACTCGCTTTTACGGCGGCTTTACCGGTGTTCGCTCAGAATTCAGCCGCATACGACCACAGCGGAACCGTCTGGGAGGCGCTGTTGAAGAAACACGTCAAGTGGCTGCCCGACAACAAGCAAAGCCGCGTCGCCTACGCGGGTTTCAAGGCCGACAGGGCCGAGCTAAAACAGGTGCTCGACAGCATGAGCGCAGTCAGCAAAGCCACCTTTGACGGCTGGACGCGCGAGCAGCAAATGGCATTTCTGATCAACGCCTACAACGCCTTCACCATCGAGCTGGTGTTGACTGGCTACCCCGGCGTCAAGTCCATCAAAGACCTTGGCTCGTTGGTCCAATCGCCCTGGAAAAAGAAGTTCTTCACCCTGCTGGGCCAGAGCCAGAACCTGGACTGGATTGAACACGACCAACTCCGCCCGCGCTATGCCGATCCGCGCCTGCACGCGGCGATTGTGTGCGCCAGCATTGGCTGCCCAGCCTTGCGACCCGAAGCGTTCACTGCAGCCAAACTGGACGCCCAGCTCGAAGACGGCATGCAGCGCTTCCTGGGTGACCGAACCCGCAACCGCTACAAGGACGGCAAGCTCGAAGTCAGCCAGATCTTCAAGTGGTTCCGGGAAGATTTCGAAAAGGGCCACAAAGGGTTTGCCACAGTGCAGGACGTGTTCGCGCGCTATGCCCCCCAGTTGACAGACCAGCCCGAGGGCTTGGCCGCGCTGCGCGCCAAGACCGTGCCAATTGGCTACCTCGACTACGACTGGTCGCTCAACGATGCGGGCCGCTGAGTTACGCCGCGCCCTCCGTTTTTCACTCGTCCTGCTGCTGCCCGCCCTCGTTGCCGCCGAGGCGGCCGGCTCACCGCCGCTGCCACCGATGTTGGTGGCGGGCAGTGCGCAAATTCAGCCCGGCTGGAAAGTGGCCGGCTTACCGGCAAAATACGCGGTACCAACCACCCGGTTTGAACCGATCGCCATGGGGTCTGACACCGTTTTGAAAGTCCAGTCCGAGCGCAGCTACGGCACGCTGGTGCACGATTGGCGCGGCCCAGCGCCGGAAAGCCTGCAATGGCGCTGGCGGGTAGACCAGCCGGTTCGCGGCGCTGACATCGCCACCAAGGCGGGGGACGACAGCGCCCTCAAGGTCTGCGTGATGTTTGACCAGCCGCTGGCCGACATGCCCTTCGTCCAGCGGCAAACCCTGCGGCTTGCCCAGGCTGCCAATGACACGCCTCTGCCCCCGGCGACGCTGTGCTACCTCTGGGACAACCGCTACCCGGCCGGCACGATACTGCGCAACCCGTACACCCCGCGTGTTCGTTACCAGGTGCTCCAGGGCCCGGAGGCGCCCACTGGCCAGTGGCAGGCGCAGCGGCGCAACCTGGCCCAAGACTTTCTCCAGGCCTTTGGCGACGAAAGCCAAATCGTGCCGCGCGTACTGGCCGTGGCTGTGGGTGCCGACAGCGACAACACCGGCGGGGCCAGCCTGGCCTACCTCGCCGACCTCCGCTGGGCCCCATGAGCGATACGGTCCCGGTGGATTTGTTGTTGCTGGGCGCGGGACATGCCCATGTGCATGTCCTGGAGAAACTCGCCCAGTTGCCGGCAGCCCAACGGGCGCGCTGGCATGTCACCCTGGTCACACCCCACCCAGTGACGCTGTATGCCAGCATGTTGCCTGGCTTGGTCGCGGGCCACTACGACGCGGACGCCTGCACCATCGGCCTGCACCGCTTGATTGACAACAGCGGCGTGCGGCTGCTGCCCGCACGCGCGATGCACATCGACGCCAATGCCCGCAGCGTGCAGGTTTACGGCACGGGCACGGGACAGGCCGAGGTGGCCTACCGGCTCCTGAGCATTGACACCGGCGGCGTGGTGGACCGCCCCCGCCTGGAAGCCACAATTCCAGGCGTGACAGCACACGGCCATTTCCTAAGGCCAATCGAGTCCTTTGTGCCGCAGTGGCAACGCCTGATGGTGCGTCTGGGGGATGAGCCACGCCAGTTGGCGGTGATTGGCGGCGGCGCCAGCGGCGTGGAGTTGGCACTGGCACTGCGGCACCGTTGGCCACAAAGCGGGGTGCAACTCGTCACCGGCGGCGCCCGGCCCGTCCCCGACTACCCGGCCGGTGTTCAGCGCCGGGTCCTGTCAGTGCTCAAGCGGCGTGGCATCGTGGTTCACCAACGCCTGTGCACTGGCCTGACTGCCGACAGTCTGCAGCTCGACGACGGCAGCCAGCACCCCTGTGATGCCGCGCTGATCGCCGTAGGCACCCAGGCGCCCCGCTGGCTGGCGCGGTCCGGCCTGACGCTGGACGGTCAGGGGTTCTTGGCTGTCAACGGTTACCAACAAAGCCTGAGTCACCCCGAAGTGTTCGCCGCTGGCGACGTGGCCACCCGTGTCGATGGCGCCTACCCCCGCAACGGGGTGTACGCGGCGCATGCCGGCCCGCCGCTGGCAGACAACCTGCTGGCCACCCTGGACGACCAGCCCATGGCCTGGCACACCCCGCCACCGCGCACCCTGAGCCTGTTGTCGTGTGGTGAACAGCGCGCCCTTGCCAGTTGGGGCCGCTGGTACTGGGAAGGGGAACGGGTCTGGCGCTGGAAAGACCGAATGGACCGGGCATTCGTCGCCCGATTCAGCCAGCTGACGCCCTGACCACAGGCACCCAAGTGGGCGCCACGGTTGTCCGAGGCAGAGGCCGAGCGTCAGGCCGGCGCCACGCGCCCGGTACGGATGTAATTCACCAACGTGGCCAATTCGGCTTGGCCTTCGGCAGTCGCAAAATAGCGTTTGCCTTCTTCCGTGAAATACGGTGCGAGGTGGCTGGCGGTGTCTGCCCCCTTGTCAAGCAGCTTGAAATTCTTGGGCACGTAGGCTGGAAACTTTTGCCCCTTGCTGTATTTGCTGGGTGCACCTGCGCCTTTGTTCAGTTTCACCTGAATCAGCACCAGACCTGATTTTTTGGTAGAGCCGCCGGCCCCCTTGGTTTTGCGGCCCTTCTTGGCGCCCGCTGCAGGCAGTCCGTCGGGGCTGGATGCCTTGCGCGCTTCGGCGATACTGAAAACCTCCAGCAGCGCAATGTGGTATTGGGCAATCTCTGCCTTGATCCGGGCCAGCACCGACTCGCGTTCCAGCGAAAGTTTTTGGGCTGTGGTGACCAATGCGTTTAATTCTTGTTGCTCAGCCTCACTGATCTCAAAACTTGCCAAGCGAGACTGGAGAAACTTGAATCGCTCTTGGGATTCGGCGGTGAGGTATTTCAACATGGTGCATCCTGAAATCTGAATCGATTCTTAAATTTAGCATATTCCCTAAACAATGGAAATTACCGTGCGAGTACCCCCAATTTTTATCCCGACTAAATTGTGTCAATAAATGACAACGTGCCGAATCCGGATGGCGAGCGGAACTTCGGTCTTAGCACTCCCTCGAAGAGAGTGCTAACATAAGAAATGTTGGAAAGGAGTTCCGCATGACATCTCTAAACATTGGCACCCCGAACACCCCCGCCGGCGCCTTGGCTGTGGCCAACCCGTGGGCCCTGGTTCCGCCGTTGGGCCACCTGGACGCTTACATTTCCGCAGTCAACCGCATGCCCATGCTCACCCACGAGGAAGAGCAAACCTACGCGCGGCAACTCAAAGACAACAACGACCTGGACGCCGCCGGCAAACTGGTGATGTCGCACCTGCGCCTGGTCGTGTCGGTGTCTCGCCAGTACCTGGGCTACGGCCTGCCGCACGGCGACCTGATTCAGGAAGGCAACGTGGGCCTGATGAAGGCCGTGAAGCGCTTCGACCCGGACCACGGTGTGCGCTTGGTCAGTTACGCACTGCACTGGATCAAGGCCGAAATCCATGAGTACATCCTAAAGAACTGGCGCATGGTGAAGGTCGCCACCACCAAGGCTCAGCGCAAGCTGTTCTTCAATCTGCGCTCGATGAAGCAGGGCTTCAAGGCTGATGCAGCGGATGGTGATACCCACCGCGGTGCCCTCTCGCCGGCAGAAGTCGCGCACGTCGCGCGCGAACTGAACGTCAAGGCGGAAGAAGTCATCGAGATGGAAACGCGCCTGTCCGGTGGCGACATCGCCTTGGAACCACAGGGTGATGATGGAGAAGAAGAGTTTGCGCCGATCGCCTATCTGGCAGATGAGCGGCAGGAACCGACGCGTGCCCTGGAGGCTCGCGAAAGGGATCGCCTGTCCGGCGAAGGTATTGCCCGCGCACTCGAAGCGCTTGATGAACGCAGCCGTCGCATCGTGGAAGAACGCTGGCTCAAGGTCAATGACGACAGCACCGGGGGCATGACGCTGCACGAGTTGGCCGCCGAGTACGGGGTCAGCGCCGAGCGGATTCG
>CAZANT010000078.1:0-9339 GCA_964486575.1 uncultured Burkholderiaceae bacterium
GGATACCACGCTCCACCAGAAAACGCACCGTTTCGGCGGTCCAGCCGCCGCCTTCCAGCTTGACCATGTGGGCGCCGGCCTGCATCAGCACCGTGGCGCTCCGCAAGGCCTGTTCCTTCGACTCTTGGTAGGTCCCGAAGGGCAGGTCGGCAATCAACCACGCGCTGCCGTTGGCGCGTCTCAGGCCCCGGGCCACGCTGTCAGTGTGGTGGCGCATGGTCTCCAGCGTCACGCCCACGGTGCTGCTGAGGCCCTGGCACACCATGCCCAGCGAGTCGCCTACCAAGATGCAGTCCACGCCAGCGGCATCCGCCACGGCAGCAAAGGTCGCGTCGTAGGCGGTCAGCATGCTGATCTTCTCCCCCCGTTCGCGCATCTGCGCCAGGCGGGGCAAGCTGACCGGCCGGCGCAGCGGCTGGGGAGAGGTGTTGGGCAGAGAACCGTAAGCGGTAACGGGGGCGGCAGAAGTGGTCATGGGCGGAATGGCGCAAGGCCAGGGAGTCCGAAAGGGGGCCAGTCTATTCCATCGCTGGCTGTGCAGCCGGGTGCGAGCCGTTATGCTTCTGCAATGACAGAGAACGACGACTTTTCCCCGGCCGCGCTGCAGGCGCTGGCCGAGGCCGACGTGGCCCGGGCCCTGGCCGAAGACATCCGTGGTGGCGACCTCACCGCCGAACTCATTGCATCGACGCAGCGCACCCACGCCCGCGTGCTGGCGCGGGAAGCCGCCGTGATGTGCGGGCGGCCTTGGGTCGAAGCCACGCTGCGCGCCCTGGACCCCACCGCCACCATCACCTGGCTCGTGGCCGAGGGCGGCCATTGCACCGCCGATCAGGTGGTGCTGGAGATGCAGGGCAGTGCCCGCGCGCTGCTGAGCGCCGAGCGCACGCTGCTGAACTTTCTGCAGTTGCTGAGCGCGGTGGCGACCAAGACCGCCACCTATGTAGACGCCGTGCGCGGCCACCGCGCCGCGATTGTGGACACCCGCAAGACGCTGCCAGGCCTGCGCATGGCGCAGAAGTACGCGGTTAAAACCGGCGGGGGCGTGAACCACCGCATCGGTCTCTACGACGCGGTGCTGATCAAGGAAAACCACATCGCCGCCGCTGGCGGCATCGCCCAGGTGCTGGCCGCCGCGCAGGCCAGCGCCGCCCACGCCAAGTTCATCGAGATTGAGGTGGAAACGCTGGCGCAATTGCAAACTGCGCTGGCCCACGGCGCCAAGATGGTGTTGCTCGACAACATGGATTTACCCACGCTGCACGAGGCGGTGCGCATCAACGCGGGCCGGGCCATCCTCGAAATCTCGGGCGGGGTGAGTTTGGACACCGTGCGGGCGCTTGCCGAGACGGGGGTGGACCGCATCTCCATTGGTGCCTTGACCAAGGACGTGACAGCCACGGATTTTTCGATGCGTTTCCAGGAGTTGCCATGTCTCAACTGAGCGGCTTGTTCAAGGTCGAATACGACCAGCCCGACACCCAAAGCGGCAGCGCCTGCAGTACCCAGCACGCCTGGGCTCGTGTGCCTGTAGAACCAACTCCAGCGGAACGCGCGGCACTGAAAGACAAGATCCGCCGCTTGCTGAAAGAGCGCAACGCGGTGATGGTGTCGCACTACTACGTGCACCCGGATCTGCAGGACCTGGCCGAGGAAACCGGTGGGATCGTCAGCGACTCGCTGGAAATGGCGCGCTTTGGGCGCGACCATGCGGCGCAGACCCTGGTGGTCTCGGGTGTGCGTTTCATGGGCGAAACCGCCAAGATCCTGTCACCAGAAAAAACCGTGCTGATGCCCGACCTCGACGCCACCTGTTCGCTCGACCTCGGTTGCCCCATTGACGAGTTCAGCGCCTTCTGCGACGCCCACCCCGACCGCACCGTGGTGGTCTATGCCAACACCAGTGCGGCGGTGAAAGCGCGCTCAGACTGGCTGGTCACGTCCAGCTGTGCGTTGGACATCGTGCGCGCCCTCAAAGACCAGGGTCAAAAAATCCTGTGGGCGCCCGACAAACACCTGGGTGGCTACATCCAGCGCGAAACCGGCGCCGACATGGTGTTCTGGAACGGTGCCTGCATCGTGCACGACGAGTTCAAGGCCTTCGAACTCGAAGCACTGAAACAGCAGTACCCGAAAGCCAAAGTGCTGGTGCACCCCGAAAGCCCGGCCGACGTGGTTGCGCTGGCCGACGCGGTGGGCTCCACCTCGGCCATTCTGAAAGCCGCGCGCGAGTTCGACGCGACCGAGTTCATCGTCGCCACCGACAACGGCATGATGCACAAGCTGCGCACCCTGAACCCCGGCAAGACCTTCATCGAGGCCCCCACCGCTGGCAACAGCGCCACCTGCAAAAGCTGCGCGCATTGCCCCTGGATGGCGATGAACGGCCTGGTCGGGCTGGACCATGTGCTGGAGAACGGGACCAACGAAGTGCACATTGACCCGGCGTTGGGCGTTCGTGCCCGGCTGCCCATTGACCGCATGCTGGCGTTCACGGCAGCACAGAAGGCGGGACAGCCAGTGGGCGCATTGGTCCCGGGCATAGGCGCTGCCTGAGCTTGCAAGCGCTGATTGACTTTGCAGCGCCGGGGGGCAGCGGCGCAGGAGCGGTGCGTGCCGCCTTCACTGCGCCGCGCGCGGTTTTGGTGGCCAACACGCTGGCCGAGGTCCAGCCGCTGCTGGACACGGTTCACGCCCACGCGACGGCGGGCCACTGGTGTGTTGGCTACCTTCGGTACGAAGCCGCACCCGCTTTCGACGCCGCGCTGAAGGCGCATTCACCGAACGGGCCTTTGGCCTGGTTCGGGGTGTATGACGAGCCGCTGCCCTGGCCAGACACACCGCCAGCCGATACGGCGGTTCTGGCGCGACTGAACGACCCCGACCGAGCCGCCTTTGACACCGCGCTGGCAGAGGTCCATGCTGCGATTGCTGCAGGCGACGTGTACCAGGTCAACCACACGGTGCAGCTGCAGGGCCACCTTGGCTCCGGCAGCGCGCAGGCCCTGTTCCAAGCCTTGCAGCGGGCCCAGCCGGGGGGCTATGCGGCCTGCATCGACAGCGGTGGCGAACAAATCCTGTCGGTCTCGCCGGAACTGTTCTTCGACTGGACTGGCGGCCAATTGCTGACCCGGCCGATGAAGGGCACGGCACCGCGCGGCAATTCGGCCACCAGTGACGCGGACCTTGCCAACGCGCTGAGGGCTTCGCCCAAAGAACAGGCCGAAAACGTGATGGTGGTGGACATGCTGCGCAACGACGTGTCGCGCGTGGCGCTGCCCCACTCGGTCAAGGTGCCGCGCCTGTTCCACCTGGAGGCGCTGCCCAGCGTCTGGCAGATGACGTCGGACGTGACCGCCACCACCCGGCCGGGCACCACGCTGGCCGATGTGTTCGCCGCGCTGTTTCCTTGCGGTTCGGTCACCGGCGCGCCCAAGGTGCGGGCGATGCAGCTGATCCACCAGCTGGAGCCGGGTCCGCGCGGCGTTTACTGCGGGGCCGTTGGCGTGGTGCGGCCAGGGGGCGATGCGACCTTCAATGTGGCGATACGCACCGTCACCTTGCAGGGCGACACGCTGGCCTGTGGCATTGGCAGCGGCATCACCGCCGATGCGCAGCCCGATGCCGAGTGGCGCGAATGGCGCCACAAGCGTGCTTTTCTGGAGCGGGCCCGCGCGCCGTTTGAACTGCTGGAAACGTTGGCGCTGGAGAACGGTGCCTGCCGCAACGCACCGCGGCACCTCGCACGCCTGGCGGGAGCCGCCGCGCACTTTGGCTACCCCTGGCGGCTCGATGTGGCGGAGGCAGCGCTTGATGCGGTGCGACAGCGCCACCCCTCGGGCGCTTGGCGGGTGCGTTTGCTGTGGCATCCTGATGGCCGTGCCGAGGCACAGGCCTTTACCCTGTCCGACACGTCCGGCCCGGTGCGGCTGCAACTTGCCGCGCAGGCGTTTGGCATGGCCGACAGCGAATTCACCCGCTTCAAGACCACCCGGCGAGACCACTACGATGCGGTAGCACCCGCCGACCCGGCTGTGTTTGACACGGTGTTGTGGAACGAACGTGGCGAGTTGACCGAATGTACCCGCGGCAACATCGCGCTCTTGCTCGACGGCCAGTGGGTCACACCGCCGTTGCACTGTGGCTTGCTGCCCGGTGTGGGCCGCGCGCAGGCCCTGACCGAAGGGCGTTTGCAGGAAAAGGTGGTGACGCTGGGGGCGTTGCCGCGTGTCGAGGCGCTGGCGTTTGTCAACAGCCTGCGCGGCTGGTTGCCTGCCGTCTGGGCGGCTTAGGACTGTTGCGTCGGCACGTGGTCGCGCGCGCCGGTTTGGCGGTTGTTGGCGTCCACGAACACCAGCTGGGGCCTGTGGGTCGCCACCTGGTTTTCGGCCACCTGGGCGAAGGCGGCGATGATGATCAGGTCCCCCACCGAGGCCCGCCGTGCGGCCGAGCCGTTCACCGAAATCATGCCGGTGCCGCGCTCGCCCTTGATGGCGTAGGTGATGAAACGCTCGCCGTTGTTGATGTTCCAGATGTGCACCTGCTCGTTTTCGCAGATGTTGGCGGCGTCCAGCAGGTCTTCGTCGATCGCACAAGAGCCTTCGTAGTGCAGTTCGCACTGGGTCACAGCCACGCGGTGGATCTTGGATTTCAGCAGGGTACGGAGCATGGAAATACTTCCTTTCGGACAACGACGGTGCGCAGTATGCCGCAGCGGCGTGGGGTCTTGTGTCAGGCGGTGGCGGCGTCGGGCGCGGGCCGCAGGATGGTGGGGAGTGCTTCGGGCAGCAGGCCGGGGTAGTCGCGGCTGAAGTGCAGGCCGCGGCTCTCGTGCCGGGCCTGGGCCGAGCGCACGATCAGTTCGGCCACCTGGACCAGGTTGCGCAACTCGAGCAGGTCGCGTGTGACGTGGAAGCGGGCGTAGAACTCGTGGATCTCGTCCTGCAGCAGCGCGATGCGGTGGGCCGCGCGCTCCAGGCGTTTGTTGGTGCGGACGATGCCCACGTAGCTCCACATGAAGCGGCGCAACTCGTCCCAGTTGTGGGAGATCACCACCTGTTCGTCGGCGTCGGTCACCCGGCTCACGTCCCAGGCGGGCAGGGCGGTGGCGGTGGGTGCCGGGTCGTCGAGGATGGCCTGCGCGGCGGCGCGGGCGAACACCATGCATTCCACAAGCGAGTTGCTGGCCAGGCGGTTGGCGCCGTGCAGGCCGGTGCAGGCGGTCTCGCCGACCGCGTACAGACCGGGGATGTCGGTGTGGCCCGCCAGGTCGCTCAGGACACCACCACAGGTGTAGTGGGCGGCGGGCACCACCGGAATCGGCTGCTTGGCAATGTCGATGCCCAGCTGCAGACAGCGCTCGTAGATGTTGGGGAAATGCTCCTGGATGAAGGCCTTGGGCTGGTGCGAGATGTCGAGGTAGACGCAGTCGAAGCCGCCCTTTTTCATCTCGAAGTCGATCGCACGGGCCACGATGTCGCGCGGCGCCAGTTCGGCGCGCGGGTCGTGGTCGGGCATGAAGCGCTGGCCGGTGGGCAGGAGCAGCCTGCCGCCCTCGCCCCGCACAGCTTCGGTAATCAGGAACGACTTGGCGTCGGGGTGGTACAGGCAGGTCGGGTGGAACTGGATGAATTCCAGGTTGGCGACGCTGCAGCCGGCCCGCCAGGCGGCGGCGATGCCGTCGCCGGTGGCGGTGTCGGGGTTGGTGGTGTAGAGGTAGACCTTGCCCGCGCCGCCGGTGGCCAAGATGGTGTGGGGTGCACTGAAGGTCAACACCTCATCGGTGGACTCGTCCAATGCGTACAGGCCCAGACAGCGGTTCTCGTCGGCGCCCACCTTGTGGCCGGTGATCAGGTCCACCAGCATGTGGTTCTCAAACAAAGTGATGTTGGGCGTGCCCCGCACCTGGTTGATGAGCGTGCGCTGCACGGCGGCGCCAGTCGCGTCGGTCACGTGCACGATGCGGCGCTGGCTGTGCCCGCCTTCGCGCGTCAGATGGAGCTGACCGTCTTCTTCAGAAAACGGCACACCCAGCGATTGCAGCCAGTGGATGGTGTCGGGTGCGCGCTCCACCACAAAGCGGGTGGCGTCCAGGTCGCTCAAGCCCGCGCCGGCCACCAGGGTGTCGTCCACATGGGACTCGAAGCTGTCCCCCTCGCCCAGCACCGCGGCAATGCCGCCTTGGGCCCAGCCGCTGGAGCCGTCGCTCATTCCGCGTTTGGTGAGGATGGCCACCCGGTGGGTGGGCGCCAGGCGCAGCGCCGCGGTCAGGCCAGCGAGGCCGCTGCCGACGATGAGCACGTCAAAAGTGTGGGAGGCCGGTGCCATCGAAGTGTCAGGTGGGGGTGTAGGAGAGGCGCACGTAGATGGGCGCGAAGGCTTCGGCCTGGGTGATTTCCACCAGGGTTTCTTTGGCCAGTTCCAGCAGGGCAATGAAGGTCACGACCAGCACCGGCACGCCTTTGGCGGGGTCGAACAGGTGCTCGAATTCGACGAACTTGCGCCCCTGCAGGTGGCGCAGCACGATGCTCATGTGCTCGCGCACCGACAGCTCGGCCCGGCTGATCTTATGGTGCTGGACCAGCTTGGCCCGTTTGAGGATGTCGCGCCAGGCCTCTTGCAAGTCGACCACATTCACGTCGGGGAAGCGCGGCGCGAGAGACTGCTCGATCACCACCTGTGCCCGGAGCACATCGCGCCCCAGCTGCGGCAGCTCGTTCAACCGCGCGGCGGCCAACTTGATCTGCTCGTACTCCTGCAGGCGGCGCACCAGCTCGGCGCGCGGGTCCTCGGGTTCCTCGCCCTCGGCCGTCTTTTTGGGCGGCAGCAGCATGCGCGACTTGATCTCGATCAGCATCGCAGCCATCAGCAGGTATTCGGCGGCCAGCTCCAGGTTGTGGGCTCGGATCTCATCCACGTAGCGCAGGTACTGACGGGTCAGCCCGGCCATCGGGATGTCCAGGATGTTGAAGTTCTGCTTGCGGATCAGGTAGAGCAGCAAGTCCAGCGGGCCCTCAAAAGCTTCCAGAAACACCTGCAGCGCGTCGGGCGGGATGTAGAGGTCGTGCGGCAGCGCGAACAGCGGCTCGCCGTACAGCCGGGCCAAGGCCACTTGGTCCACCACCTCAGGCATGTCAGGCAGCGCCGATCCAGGCGACACGCCGGCGGCTTCAGCGAGGGATGTGTTGGCCATACATTGCTATCTTAAAAATAGCAAACTTACCAGTTTTCACTAGGGCTTTAGGCCAATTTGGCTCTTATTTACCTTCGGTTTGGTACACGTAGGGCTTTTGGGGCACCTTGCCGGCCCTGAACGCGCTTTGGGCTGTGCGGTCCACGTTCTTGTCCCACAGCAGGGCTCGGCCTGCACGTTGCTGCGACTCCAACTCGGGCTTTTGCAGCTTCATCTGGTTGATGAACTGCGTGGTTTCGGACTGGTAATCGGGGCGGCGGAAGATCGACATAGACTTGAACCTCTTTGCACGATTTTACCGGGGATGCCATGGGCCACAGATTCTGGACTGCCGTGCTTGCCATTGCCCTGTTCGGGCTGGCAGGTTGCGACCCCCAACGCATCAGCGAACTGGAGGAGGGCGTCTCCACCGAAGCCGATGTACGCGCCAAGTTCGGCGAACCCGAGAACGTCTGGGACGCGCTCGACGGCGGCCGGGTGTTCGAGTACAACCGCCAACCCGCCGGCCACCAAAACTACATGATCACCATCGGCGCCGATGGCCGCATGGCCGCACTGCGCCAGGTCCTGACGCCAGTGAATTTTGCCCGTGTGCAGCAGGGTATGCCGATGGAGGTGGTGCGCCAGATGCTGGGCAAGCCCATGCGCATCACCCCCTACGCGCTCAAGCGCGAAACCCACTACGACTGGCGCTACCTCGACGGCCCCAACGCCAGCGATGCCAAGGTGTTCACCGTGGTCTTCGACGCCGATCTGCGGGTGGTGGGCACCGGCTCGGTGATCGACCCCGACCTCACCCGCTGAAGTGAGCCGCTAGCTTGACCCCGGCGAGCCGGCGGCGTCGGTGCTGAAGCGGCAGCCCGCCTCCGACCGCTCCATCAGCGACAGCGGCTGGCCGTGCAAGCCAGCGATCTGCCATCCCAGGCCACGGGCTGTCGCCAGGTCGTGCAGCTGGCTCAAGGACGCCAGACCCGTGGTGTCGAGGTAAATCAGCGCGCTGGCGTCCAGCCGCACGGTGCTGTGCGCCGGCGCGGTCTCCAGCGCGGGGGTGAGCGCTTCGAGCTGGGCCACCGCCCCAAAAAACAGCGAGCCTTCGAGCTGGATTTGCAGCGACTGGGCGTCGGGCCGGGACAACTCGGCCCGAAACAGCACCGCCATGCGACGCACAAACAGGACGCAGGCCAGCACCAGTCCGACCTGAATGCCCACCGTCAGGTCGAACACGATGGTCATCGCAAAGGTGGAGAGCATCACCAGCCGGTAATGCGGGCTGAATCGGCGCATGCGGGCGAATTCGTGCCAGTCGCCCATGTTCCAGGCCACAAACAACAGAATGCCTGCCAGCACCGCCAGCGGCACATACAGCGCCAGTGGTGCCGCGACCAGCACCACGGCCATCAGGGTCAGCGCATGGACGATGCCCGAGACCGGCGTGGTGGCGCCGGCCCGGATGTTGGTCACGGTGCGCGCGATGGTGCCGGTGACTGGCATCCCGCCAAAAAATGGCACCACCAGGTTCGCCACGCCCTGAGCCATCAGTTCCTGGTTCGGGTCGTGCCGCCGTGGGCCCGCCGCCGCCGGTGCGGCGGCCGTGGTCATCTGGCCCAGCGCCTGGTCGGCCATCCGGGCGCACAGCAGCGATTCCACCGCGCCCAGCAGCGCGATGGTGAAGGTGGGCACCACCAGCAGCCTCACCGTCTCCCAACTGAAGTTGGGCAGTTCAAACACGGGCAGACTTTGCGGAATGCTGCCAAAGCGCGAGCCAATGGTCTCCACCGGCAGGCTCAACACCGTGGCCAGCAAGGTGAGGGTCACCAGCGCCACCATGGGCCCTGGCGTGCGCGACGCGGCGTGTCGCATGCGCCTGTCCAGGTCGGTGAACACCGCGACCTTGCCGCTCCAGAGCTTGGGCCACAGCAGCAAGCCGCCAAAACACAGCAGGCCCAAGGCCAGGGCGTGAAAGTTGGTGGTGTGCAGCTGCTGGCCCAACACGCTGAGCTGCGAGAAAAAATCGGCCGGCATGCGGGCCACGGTCAGCCCGAACAGGTCGCGCAGCTGCGACACCGCCACCAGCACCGCAATGCCGTTGGTAAAGCCCACCACGATGCCCACCGGCACATGCCGAACCAGCGAGCCCAGCCGCAGCC
>CAZANT010000079.1:0-9195 GCA_964486575.1 uncultured Burkholderiaceae bacterium
GTATTCGGTCTCGGTCAGACCGGTCATGAAAATGATCGGAATGTGAGCAGTGTTGGACTGGGCTTTGAGCCGCCGTGCCACCTCAAAACCGTCCATGCCAGGCATCATGGCGTCGAGCAGGACAATGTCTGGCAGGGCCTGGGTCGCCCGCAGCAGAGCGGCTTCGCCGTGGGTGGCCACCAACACGGTGAAGCCTGACTCGTCCAGCGCATCGTGCAGGACCGACAGGTTATCGGGCACGTCGTCCACGATCAGCACCACTTCGCTGTTGGCGCGGTCCAGGGTCTGGTCGTGCGGATGGACAGTCATCGATGAAGCTTACCCGGCTTGTTGCAACAGGCGACCCATGGCCTCAAACTGAAACTGCCGCGCCATGTCGCGCATCTGCACCGCAAAGGTGCGGCACTCGGGCGCATCCGCCTCAATCTTGTCGAGCAGATTCATGATGCCTCGGAAGTAACCGAGGTTGACCACCTCCTGCAGTGCAGCCAGTGCCTCCGGTGCCGGATAAACCAGCGGCTCGGGCGTGGCCAACGGTGTGCCGGCGGCTCGTGTGTCTGTCGGCGCTTCAGGTAGCCAAGTCAACTGCAATTTTCGCTCCAGCCAGTCGAGCAATTCCGAATGGCGCACCGGCTTGAGTACAAAGTCGTCCTGCGGGATACCGGCATCATTGTCCAGTCCCTTGTCAAAGGCGTTGGCGGACACGATGGCCACGCTCACCGCTGCGAGCGACGGGCGCTGACGAAGGCGGCGAATGGTTTCCCACCCGTCGATGCCAGGCATGGCCAGGTCCATCAGGATCGCATCGGGTTGGTAGCCGGCGGCCAGCAGGTCCAGGCAGTCGTGTCCGCTGGCGGCCAGACGCAACTCAAAGCCCAGCGGCGTCAGCAGATTAACGAGCAAGTCGCGGTCGGCCTCTTCGTTGTCCACCACCAGAATCCGGCGTCGTGGCCCGGCGTATCCCAGCCGCTTGCTGGGCGCTTGTACCGGCATCGACGCGGCATGGAGGCCAAGGTGCTGCTCTGGCAGAAACAGCTTGACGCGAAATACCGAGCCCTGACCGGGCGTGCTGGTCACGCTGAGCTGCCCCCCCATCAGGTCGGTCAACATCTTGGCAATCGTTAGACCCAAGCCGGCACCTGGCGCAGACGGGCCCACGTTGCCACTGCGCGTGAAGGGCTCAAAAATGCGTTCGATCTCTTCCGCAGTCAAGCCCGGGCCTGTGTCTTCAATTTCGATGCTGGCGAGTTCCCGTGCATAACGAAGCCGGAAAGTGATGTGCCCGCGCGCCGTGAACTTGATGGCGTTGCCGAGCAGGTTGATGAGAATTTGCCGCACACGCTTCTCGTCCGCCCGCACCAGCTCGGGCAACACACCTTCGGCCTCAAACCGGAAGCCCAGTTGTTTGCCCGAGGCCTGCAGCTCGAACATGCTGGCCATCTCGTGCACGCAATCGGCAAAACGCATGGGCTTGACGTTGAGCGTGAGCTTGCCAGCCTCGATGCGGGCCACGTCCAGTGTGCCCTCGATCAGGCTCAGCAGATGCTCGCCGCCACGCTTGATGACGCCCACCGCCTGTTTTCGGTGCGGAGGAATGCCAGGGTCTTCGCCCATCAGCTGCGCATAGCCAAGGATGCTGTTGAGCGGTGTGCGCAACTCGTGGCTGATGGCGCTGATGTAACGGCTCTTTGCCTGATTGGCCTGGTCGGCCTGGATGCGTGCGTCCTCCGCTTGAACACGGGCCTCGTCGGCTACACGACGTGCCTGCTCCGCCACGCGGGTGGCCCGCTGTAAAGCCTCGTCGGTCTGGCGGTGAGAGTCAATCTCGCGCTGCAGCGCCTGGGTTTTTTCGTGCAGCAACCGGGTCTGACGATTGGACTCTTCCTGCGCCACCTGCCGGCTCTTGTGGGCGAGCACCAGCCACCAAGCCACGATGCCGGCCACGACCAACAGCGCCATGTACGTCTTCAGGAAACCCGACTGCAAAACAGCTTCGGTCATTGCCATCGTCATGTTCGTCGCACCAAGCCCAGCGCCCTCGCCGCGCTGAACGAATGTGCGCAGCTCTTGAAAATAGAACAGGATAAACACGCTGGCCAGCAGTGGCACGATCACCAGCATGAGCAAGATGAAATGGCCCAAACCTGTGTCAAGGTAGGGCCAAACCCGCCGCGGCGACAGCCAGCGCAGCGCGCTAGACCACTGCGCCGACAGGCTAGCGTGTGGTTTGCACAGGTCGCCACAGCGCGCGTCCAGCGTGCAGCAAAGCGAGCAGATCGCGCCCTGGTAGGCGGGACAATGCGCCATGTCAGGGCCCTCGTAATCGCGCTCGCAGATCACGCAGCTTTGCAGACGCAAGCGTTGGTAGCTGCCAAGATCGTCCACGGAGCTGTAGGCCTGTGCTGGTGGTGTATGGGTGTCTGCGCGGTCGGTTCTGGCGATGTAGTAGCGCCCCCCTGTGGCCCACGCAATCAAGGGCGAGGCAACGAGGGCTGTGCCCAGCGCGATCACCGCGGAGAACGCCTGGGGCAAGGCCCCGAAGAAACCAAGGTGGGCGGTGATCGACAGCGCCGAGGCCAAGCCCATCGCCCCCACCCCCACTGGGTTGATGTCGTACAGGTACGCGCGCTTGAACTCAATGCCCTTGGGCGACAGACCCAGCGGTTTGTTGATGACAAGGTCTGCCACCACCGCCATCATCCATGCGATGGCAATGTTGGAGTACAGGCCCAGCACGTCCCCCAACGCCTGGAAGACATTCATCTCCATGAGCATGAAGGCGATCAGTGTGTTGAACACCACCCACACCACGCGGCCCGGGTGGCTGTGCGTGAGGCGCGAGAAAAAGTTGCTCCAAGCGAGCGAGCCGGCATAAGCGTTGGTGACGTTGATCTTGAGCTGCGACACCACCACGAAGAGCGCGGTGGCGGCGACCGCCCAGCCATAGTGCGGGAACACGTACTCGTAGGCAGCGAGGTACATCTGGTTCGGGTCTACGGCACGGTCAATCGGCACGCTGTGGCCAATCGCCAAATAGGCCAACAAAGCCCCCCCCAGCATCTTGACGACGCCCAATACCACCCAACCCGGTCCGCCCGCCAGCACCCCGAACCACCAGCGAGGGCGGTTGGCGGATGTCTTCTCGGGCATGAAGCGCAGGTAGTCGGCCTGTTCGCCCATCTGGGTGATCAGCGCAATGCCCACCGTCAGCGCGGCACCGAAAAGCGCCAGGTCAAAACCTGCCACCCGCCCCTGCTCGCCTCTGTACGCCACGATACCGGTGAACGCGCCGGGGTCTTTGACAAAAACAAACACAAACGGCACCACCAGCATCACCAGCCACAGCGGCTGGGTCCACACCTGCAAGCGGCTGATCACCGACACCCCGTGGGTCACCAGCGGAATCACCACCAGCGCACAAATAAGGTACCCCCAGCGCGGCGGGATGTCGAGGGCCAACTCCAGCGCGTAGGCCATGACCGCGGCTTCCAGCGCAAAAAAAATGAAGGTGAAGGACGCGTAGATCAACGATGTCAGGGTGGAGCCGATGTACCCAAACCCCGCGCCGCGGGTGAGCAGATCCATGTCCACCCCGTAACTGGCTGCGTAGATGCTGATGGGCAGCCCCGCAAGGAAAATGATGAGCCCCGTCACCAGAATTGCGAGTGCCGCGTTGGTGAAACCGTACTGCACGAGCAGCGTGGCACCGACCGCCTCCAGAATCAGGAAGGAGGCGGCGCCGAAAGCGGTGTTGGCCACACGCCATTCCGACCACCGGCGAAAGCGCTGCGGGGTGTAACGCAACGCGTAATCTTCCATTGTCTCGCTGCCCACCCAGGCGTTGTAGTCACGCCGAACCTTGACGATCTGTTGCGGCGCGCCGACCGCAACCCCCTCCCCCGGCGCCACAGGCTGCCAGGGCAGTTCGGGGGTCGGCGGTGTCGAGGGGTCACTCATCGGTTTGGCACCATCGTAAATCGGAATCTGCGGCAACCCGGCGCCGCCTCAAGAACATGGGCCAAACGGCGTATAGCCGCGGGGACAGCTTCCCGCATAATCGTTCGACGTATGGAACTCACCCCACGCGAAAAAGACAAGCTGCTGATCTTCACCGCCGCCTTGCTGGCCGAGCGTCGCAAAGCGCGCGGCCTGAGGCTGAACTACCCTGAGGCGGTGGCTCTCATCAGTGCGGCCGTGATGGAGGGGGCGCGGGACGGGAAAACGGTGGCCCAGCTGATGAGTGAAGGCCGCACCATCCTCACCCGGGCCGATGTGATGGATGGCATTGCCGAGATGATTCCGGACATCCAGGTTGAAGCCACCTTTCCCGATGGCACCAAGCTGGTCACAGTCCACCAACCCATCCTTTGACTAACTATGAAAACAATAGCAATTTCGCTAGCTTTAATGGCGGCCAGCAGCAGTTTTGCCCATGACGGTCATGGTGTAGGCGGTTCCCACTGGCACGCCAGCGACACCCTGGGCTACCTGGTACTGGCCGCGGTGGCGGCCGCGTCCGTGTGGCTGAATCGGCGTGGCAAGTGAGGTTGTAATGGTGCCCGGCGAGTTGTTGACGGAAGACGGTACGCACCTGCTCAATCCCAGTCGGCGCACGCTGACGGTGCTGGTGCAGAACACCGCCGACCGGCCGATCCAGGTTGGCTCGCACTACCACTTTGCAGAGACCAATGGCGCACTGCGTTTTGACCGCGAGGCGTCGCACGGCATGCGACTGAACATTGCGTCTGGCAGCGCGGTGCGGTTCGAGCCCGGGCAGCAGCGAACGGTGGAGTTGGTCGACTTCGCCGGCGCTCGGCTGGTGTACGGCTTTCGTGGTTTGGTGCAAGGACCGCTCTGACCATGACCACCATCGGGCGCCGCGCCTACGCGGAAATCTTTGGCCCCACGGTCGGCGACCGGGTGCGTCTGGCGGACACCGATCTGATCATTGAGGTCGAAAAAGACTTCACACTGGTAGCCGGTGGCTACGGCGAAGAGGTGAAATTTGGCGGTGGCAAGACCATCCGCGACGGCATGGCACAAGGCCAGCGGACACGGGATCAGGGCGCGGTGGACACGGTGCTCACCAACGCGCTGATCATCGACCACTGGGGCATCGTGAAGGCCGACATTGGTCTTAAAGGTGGCCGCATCGTCAAGATCGGCAAGGCGGGCAACCCCGACGTCCAGCCGGGGGTCGACATTGTCATTGGGCCCGGTACAGAAATCATCAGCTGCGAGGGCAACATCGTCACCGCCGGTGGCATGGACTCGCACATCCACTTCATTTGCCCGCAGCAGATCGAAGAAGCCCTGGCGGCTGGCATCACCACCATGCTGGGGGGCGGTACGGGCCCTGCCACCGGCACCTTTGCCACCACCTGCACACCCGGCCCATGGCACATTGAACGCATGCTGCAGGCGGCCGATGCCTTCCCCATGAACTTGGCCTTCTTGGGCAAGGGCAACGCCAGCCTGCCGGCCGCGCTGCACGAACAGGTCAGTGCTGGCGTGGTCGGCATGAAATTGCACGAGGACTGGGGCACCACGCCGGCAGCCATCAGCAACTGCCTGGACGTGGCCGACGCCACCGACACCCAGGTGGCCATCCATTCCGACACCTTGAATGAATCGGGGTTCGTGGAAGACACGATTGCCGCGACCAAAGGCCGCGGTATCTGCGCCTTTCACACCGAAGGCGCCGGCGGGGGCCACGCGCCCGACATCCTGCGGGTGGTGGGCGAGGCCAACTTCCTGCCCTCCAGCACCAACCCCACCATGCCCTACACGGTGAACACGTTGGACGAGCACGTGGACATGCTGATGGTCTGCCACCACCTGGACCCAGCCATCGCCGAAGACCTGGCGTTTGCCGAAAGCCGCATCCGCAAAGAAACCATCGCGGCCGAAGACATTCTGCACGACCTGGGCGCCATCAGCATGATGAGCAGCGACAGTCAGGCCATGGGCCGGGTCGGCGAGGTCATCCTGCGCACCTGGCAAACCGCGCACAAGATGAAGCTGCAGCGGGGCAAGCTGCCCGAAGACAACCCGCGCAATGACAATTTTCGGGTCAAACGCTACATCGCCAAGTACACCATCAACCCAACCATTGCCCACGGCATGAGCCACGAGATCGGCAGTGTGGAAGAAGGCAAGTGGGCTGACCTGGTTATCTGGAAGCCCGCCTTCTTCGGTGTGAAACCAGCCCTTGTCCTCAAAGGCGGCAGCATTGCGATGGCCGCCATGGGAGATCCTAATGCGTCCATTCCCACGCCGCAGCCGGTGCACTACCGGCCCATGTTCGGCGCCTTTGGCGGTGCGCTGGCGTGCGGTTCGCTCACCTTTGTGTCGCAGGCCGGTTTGCAAGCTGGCATTGGCGAACGGTTCGGCCTGCAAAAAACGCTGAGCGCCGTGCGCGGCATCCGCGGGGTGCGCAAACAAGACATGGTCCACAATGGCGCGCTGCCCAAGATGGAGGTGGACGCACAAACCTACGCGGTGCGCGCCGACGGCCAGTTGCTTACCTGCGAGCCAGCCACCATCCTGCCCCTGGCCCAACGCTATTTCTTGTTCTGATGCTGCAAATATCCAAATGCCTGCCCGGTGGGCATGGCCTCGCGACCGTCCTGCTCAAACGTGCCCCCACGGTGGAACTCGACTGGGACGTGCGTCAGAAAAGCCGCTTTGACGCCACGGACAGCCAGGGCCGCGCTCTGGGCGTGTTCTTGCCGCGCGGCACCGTGGTCCGGGGTGGCGACGTGCTGGTGGCCGAAGACGGCTCGCTGGTGAAAGTCGTTGCGGCGGCACAGACGGTACTGCGCATCACCCATTGCCAGGCGCACGGCACGGCATTCGATTTGACCCGCGCCGCTTACCACCTGGGAAACCGCCATGTGCCCATCGAACTGAAGCCCGACTACCTGCAAATCGAACCGGACCACGTGCTGGCCGACATGCTGCGTGCCATGCATTTGATCGTCAACGAGACCACCGCACCGTTCGAGCCGGAAAGCGGCGCCTATGCGGCCGGCGGACACGCCGGACATGACCATGCACCCGCGCCGGCTACTAACGCGGCCCACGTCCACGGCCCCGACTGCGGCCACGACCACGCCCCGGTGCCGGTTGCCACACCAGCGACCCACGTGCACGGCCCGCACTGCAACCACGGCCACGACCACGCGCCTGCAGTGCAGCCGGTGGCAATTCAGATCCACAAACACCGTCCGCCCGGCTGAACATGCCCGCGCCGCTGTCGGCCACCGGCCTGTTGCAGCTGATTTGGCTGGCCTCGCCCGCCTTGCCCATTGGTGGCTTTTCTTATTCTGAAGGTCTGGAAGGCAGTGTGGAGGCGGGGCTGACCGCCACTGAATCCGAGGTGTCGGATTGGCTGACAGACCAGCTCGCGCTGTGTTTGGGCCGGGCTGACCTGCCGCTGCTGGCGCAGGCGATTGACGCCTGGCGCACCCATGACACCGCCCGCATCCGCACCCTCACCGACTGGCTGCTCGCCACACGCGAAAGTGCGGAATTCCGCGCGCAAACGGAGCAAATGGGCCGCTCACTGGTCGAGTGGCTTCGCCTGCAGCACGCCGATGTCGACAGCGCTTTCACCGGCATGACCCCCACCTATCCCATTGCTTTCGCATTCGCTGCCGGGCGCGTGCCGGCCAGCGTCCTGGACTGTTGCCTGGCGTTTGCGTTCGGGTGGGCGGAGAACATGGTGGCGGCGGCGGTCAAAACCGTTCCGCTGGGCCAGAGTGCCGGTCAGCGGATCCTGGCGCGTTTGGCGGCAAACATTCCAGCCACCACAGAACGCGCTCTGCAACTGTCCGATGGCGACAGAATGGCATTTGCGCCGATGCTGGCCATACTTTCAGCACAACACGAAAACCAGTATTCAAGGCTGTTCCGATCATGACCCTTCACCATATCCCGCACCGCAGCAAGCCACTCCCGCCCCTGCGGGTGGGCATCGGCGGGCCGGTTGGCTCCGGCAAGACCACGCTGCTGGAAATGCTCTGCAAATCCATGCGCGACAAATACGACCTCGTCGCCATCACCAATGACATCTACACCAAAGAAGATCAGCGCATTCTCACCGTCAGCGGCGCGCTACCAGCCGAGCGCATCATGGGTGTGGAAACCGGTGGTTGCCCACACACGGCGATCCGCGAAGACGCCTCCATCAACCTGGAAGCGATTGACCGCATGCTGGTCGAATTTCCCAACGCAGACATCGTCTTCATCGAAAGTGGCGGCGATAACCTGGCCGCCACGTTCAGCCCCGAGCTGAGCGACCTCACCCTGTACGTGATCGACGTTGCGGCGGGCGAAAAAATACCTCGCAAAGGTGGTCCTGGCATCACTAAGAGCGACCTTTTTGTCATCAATAAGACCGACCTGGCACCCTACGTGGGCGCCAACCTCGATGTGATGCACGCCGACACCACCCGCATGCGCACCAACGCGCAGGGTCTCAAGCCCTTTGTGATGACCAATCTGAAAACACTCAGTGGTTTGGCTGAGGTGGTGGCCTTCATTGAGCGCAAGGGGCTGCTGGTGCAGTCCGCCTAACCTGGACATCCGATGCAACGCTTCACCATATCGCTCGATGACCAGCTCGCCCAGCAATTCGACACCCTGATTGCAGACAAAGGTTACGTCAACCGGTCCGAGGCCGTACGTGACCTGATCCGTGGCCAACTGGGTGCCGTCAGCCTCAGCGAGGACCTGGCCAAGTGGTGTGTGGCCAGCGTCAGCTATGTCTACGACCACCACGAGCACCCTGTCACCGCCCGGGTGATGGACTTGCAGCACGAGCACCATGATCTGGTCGTTACCAGCCTGCACACCCACTTGGACCACGCGCACTGCCTGGAAACCGTGGTGCTGCGTGGTGCCACCGCCTCTGTGCAGGCCTTTGCAGAACAACTGATTGCACTGCGCGGCGTGCGCCACGGCAACATCCACCTGGTGCCCATGCACGAAGAAGACCACGGCCACCACCACCCCCACACCCCGGCCCGCCTGCACACCCACCTCAAACCCATCAGCTAATCAGCGCAAGACGGTACCGCACACGCGGTAAACTCATGCTCTTGGAAGCGTGGCAGAGTGGTCGATTGCACCGGTCTTGAAAACCGGCGATGGGAAACCATCCGTGAGTTCGAATCTCACCGCTTCCGCCAA
>CAZANT010000080.1:0-9101 GCA_964486575.1 uncultured Burkholderiaceae bacterium
CGCTCGCCGCGACCGATCCCGCTGGTGCCGGTGCGCACGGTTTCGAGGATGGCGGCGCGGTCGATGGCCTCGATGAAGGCATCGAGCTTGCTCGCGTCACCGGTGAGTTCGATGGTGTAGCTCTTCTCGGTCACGTCGATGATGCGACCGCGGAAGATGTCGGCCATGCGCTTCATCTCCTCGCGTTCCTTGCCCACCGCGCGCACCTTCACCATCATGAGCTCGCGCTCGGTGTAGGCACCCTCGGTAAGGTCCACCACCTTCACGACTTCGATCAAGCGGTTCAAGTGCTTGGTGATCTGCTCGATCACGTCGTCGGAGCCCGTGGTCTGGATGGTCATGCGCGAGAGCGACGCATCCTCGGTGGGCGCCACGGTGAGCGATTCGATGTTGTAACCACGGGCCGAGAACAGACCCACGACGCGGGAAAGAGCACCAGGCTCGTTTTCCAGCAAGACAGCAATGATGTGTTTCATAAGACCAGATTCCTCTTTTCGCTGCCCTCCCCTGCGCACGGTAATGCGCAGGCTTGGCAGGCAATAGATTCGTCAAAAAAGTGATTGCTACTGAATTAGTAGCTAGTAGCGCTGGATAGACAAGCGCCAGCGGCCAATTGGATGCGTAATCAGAGGTCTTCCGACCCCAGCAGCATTTCGGTAATGCCCTTGCCGGCCTGCACCATCGGGAACACGTTCTCGGTGGGGTCGGTACGGAAGTCCATGAACACCGTGCGGTCCTTGAGCTTGCGGGCTTCGCGCAATGCGGGCTCGACGTCCTGCGGCCGCTCGATCAGCATGCCCACGTGGCCATAGGCTTCGGCCAGCTTCACGAAGTTGGGCAACGCGTCCATGTAGCTGTGGCTGTAGCGGCCCTCGTAATCGAGCTCCTGCCACTGGCGCACCATGCCCAAGTAGCGGTTGTTCAGCGCCACCACCTTGATCGGGGTGTTGTACTGCAGGCAGGTCGACAGTTCCTGGATGCACATCTGCACCGAGCCTTCGCCCGTGATGCAGAACACTTCGCTGTCGGGTTTGGCGAGCTTGATGCCCATGGCGTAAGGAATACCCACGCCCATGGTGCCCAAGCCGCCCGAATTGATCCAGCGGCGCGGTTCGTCAAAGCGGTAGAACTGCGCAGCCCACATCTGGTGCTGACCGACGTCGGACGTGATGTAGGTATCAGCGTCCTTGGTCATGTTCCACAGCGTCTCGACGACGTACTGTGGCTTGATGACTTCCTTGTTGTGGCGGTCGTACTTCAGGCAGTCGCGCTTGCGCCAACCTTCGATCGTCTCCCACCAGCTGCCCAGTGCGTCGGTGTCCGGCTTCAGGCCCGATTCCTTGATCATCGCGATCAGTTCGGTCAACACGTCTTTCACATCGCCGACAATGGGGATATCGACCTTGACCCGCTTGGAAATGCTCGATGGGTCGATGTCGATGTGCACGATCTTGCGGTCGTTCTGGGCAAAGTGCTTGGGGTTGCCAATCACACGGTCATCGAACCGCGCGCCCACCGCCAGCAGCACGTCGCAATTCTGCATCGCGTTGTTGGCTTCCACCGTGCCGTGCATGCCCAGCATGCCCAGGAACTTTCGGTCGCTGGCGGGGTAAGCGCCCAGGCCCATGAGCGTGTTGGTGCAGGGGTAGCCCAGCATGTCCACCAGTGTGCGCAGTTCTGCCGACGCATTGCTCAGCAGCACACCGCCACCGGTGTAGATGTAGGGCCGCTTGGCGTTCATCAGCAGTTGCAAAGCCTTGCGGATTTGGCCGCCGTGGCCCTTGCGCACCGGGCTGTACGAGCGCATTTCCACGCTCTCGGGGTAGCCTGTGTAGGGGGTCTTGTTGAACGAGATGTCTTTTGGAATGTCCACCACCACGGGACCGGGCCGGCCGGTGCGGGCGATATGGAAGGCCTTTTTCATGGTCTCGGCCATCTGCCGCACATCCTTCACCAGAAAATTGTGCTTGACGATGGGGCGGGTGATGCCAACCGTGTCACATTCCTGGAAAGCGTCCAAGCCAATCGCGTGCGACGGCACCTGACCGGTGATGATCACCATCGGGATGCTGTCCATGTAAGCCGTGGCAATCCCAGTGATCGCGTTGGTCACACCGGGTCCAGAGGTGACCAGCGCGACGCCAACATCGCCAGTGGCGCGGGCGTAGCCGTCGGCCGCGTGCACAGCGGCTTGTTCGTGGCGTACCAGCACATGCTGGATGGTGTCTTGTTTGTAGAACGCGTCGTAAATGTGCAGCACGGCACCACCGGGGTAGCCCCAGATGTACTTGACGTTCTCGGCCTGCAAGGCCTTCACGAGGATTTCGGCGCCGCGCAACTCGGGAGCGGCAGTACCTGCGGACGCGGCAGCTGCCGACGCGATTTCAGCTTTGGATATGTCCATGATCAACCTTTGCGATTTTCTCTGACGAAAAACCTTGGGTGCTTCTTCGCAAGCCCTTGTGGAACTGCGTTGAAACTTGAGGCCAAAAGCCATGGGCAGACTGATTTGCTGCCGGACTGTGACCCGTTTGCCTTAGATTTGCAGCGAGCATTATCGCACTGGATTGGCAAGACCCGGTCGGCACCGCATGCACACAGGGATGGCGCGATGCGATAATCTTGTCGCCGCAGGGTCTGGTCTAAGCACCAGATTCCCTGCCGGCAGCCAGCTTGCCGTCACTGTTGCACTTCTGTCTTGGCCACCGAAAAAGAACTCTCGGACTTCCTCAAAAGCGTTGAAAAGCGGGCTTTCAAGCGCTCGCTCTACCATGTGCGGGATGAGGAAGCGGCGCTTGACATCGTGCAGGACAGCATGATGAAGCTGGCCGAGCACTACGGCGACAAGCCGCCGAACGAGTTGCAAATGCTGTTCCAGCGCATTTTGTCCAACTGCACACTGGACTGGTTTCGGCGCCGAAAGACGCGCAACGCGTTGTTTTCCAACCTGAGCGACTTCGAATCGGCAGGAGACGAGGGTGATTTCGATTTGCTGGAAACTCTTTCGTCCCTGGACCCCTCTCAACAGAGCGAAAGCGCGCAATCGGTCACAGAACGGGCCCAAGTCTTGCGAGGGATCGAGGCCGAAATCGAGAAATTACCCGGTCGTCAACGGGAAGCCTTCATGATGCGTTACTGGGAGGAGTTGGATGTTGCTGAAACTGCGGCTGCCATGGGTTGCTCAGAAGGCAGTGTCAAAACGCATTGCTCGCGAGCTGTTGCCGCACTCGGTCTGGCATTGAAGGCCAAAGGAATCCATTTATGAGCTACACACGCCAACAAGAAGCAGACGAGCTGCAAAATCGCATCGGAAGGCAAGTCGCGGCCCATCTTTCTGCGGGGGCCAGCGACCTGCCTTACGACATCTCCGAGCGGCTTCGCGCCGCGCGCACTCAGGCGCTGGCCCTTAGAAAACGACCCGTGATGGCTACCCGACCCGTGGTCGTGGCGGCTGGCGGGAGCGCCGTGCTGGGCAGCGACGATGCCGGCTGGGGGCTGTGGGGCCGACTCGCTGCGGCACTGCCCGTCATGGCGCTGGTGGTGGGCATGGTCGTGATCAATGTGGTGCAGGACGACAACCGCGCCAACGAACTGGCGGAAATTGACGTTGCCCTGCTCACCGACGACTTGCCACCGTCGGCCTACGCAGATCCCGGATTTTTGCAGTTTCTTCGGCGTGGCCCGGCGGCAGGTCCTGCCGCCGAACAGTGAGCCGGACGCGCACCTGAGTTGAGCTTGACTGGCATCACAGCAACTGCGATTCGGACGTTGACCACGCTCGCCGTGGTTGGCGGATTGGCGACGCCAGCACAGGCCCAGCTTGCCGACGGGACCAGCGTCAACACAAACGCCTCAAGGACCAAAAAAGTCACTTCTGACACCAGCAGCGCCACGTGGAAACAGCTTTCGGCAGAGCAACGTCTTGCCCTGGCACCGTTGTCAGCCCAGTGGAACAACATCAGCGAACTGCAGAAAAGCAAATGGCTGGTACTGTCGCAGAACTTCTCCAAGTTGTCGGAGGCGGAGCAACGCAAATTGCACGAACGCATGACAGACTGGGCCACTCTCAGCCCGCAGCAGCGAACCCGCGCCCGACTGAACTTTGCCGAGACTAAAGACCTCACCCCCGAAGAAAAAGAAGCGCTCTGGCAAGCCTACCAGGCGCTGAGCAGCGACGAGAAAAAGAGTTTGGCGCGGAGTGCCCCCTCGGGCTTCCGGGGCGCTGCAGCAGCCGTCAAACCGGTGCCAGCGTACAAACTGGCCACCACGCCATCGCGCCCCCCCACCGAGCCTCAGACGGGTGCCGTCACCGCGCCGGTCCGGCCGCGGGTGCTCCTGGGCACCAGCCAACTCAACAAGAACACCCTGCTACCTAAGCCAGCAGCTTCGGCTTCGCAACGTCCCTGATTTGCAGGGGCGAATGCCGGCCTGACCGCCATCGCCCGGTGAGGCCTAATAAAATACGCTCCTGGTGATTTCCTTTGAAAAATATCCCTTGCCCCCCGCTCCCCTGACCACGCCCAGCCTGCGTCGCCGCATGGCCTGCTGGCTGTACGAGGGCATGTTGATGTTCGGCGTGGTGTTCCTCGCAGGCTACCTGTTCAGCACCCTCAGCCAGACCCGCAACGCGCTGGACAACCGGCATGCGCTGCAGGCTTTTTTGTTCCTGATTTTTGGTATCTACTTCACTTGGTTCTGGGCAAAAGGCCAAACTCTGGCCATGAAAACGTGGAACATCCGCGTTACCAACACCGCTGGCCAGGCCATCAGCCAGCCACGGGCCTTGTGGCGCTATGTGCTGAGCTGGCTTTGGTTGCTGCCTCCTCTGGCCGCGGCCTACCCGTTTCAGTTGTCCGGCGGTGAAACCACGGTGGTGGTTCTGGGCTGGGTGGCTGTGTATGGCTTGTTGAGCCGCTTCCATCCGCAAAAGCAGTTCCTCCACGACGCGCTGGCTGGCACGCGGCTGGTCAGCTCTCCACCGCTGAGCAAATGAGTGGCTGCGCGTTCATGACCGGTTCATAAAACCTGCCAACAATCGCGCCATGTCTTCGCCGCCCCACCCCACAGACGTCAACCCACAAAAACGTCGCACTGGCCTGAACCGCATCGTGCACGCGGGTGGCTACTCCATGGAGGGCCTGCGCGCAGGCTGGCATGAAACTGCCTTCCGCCAAGAGTCCATCGCTGCCGCGTTGATGGTGCCCAGCGCCTTCTGGCTTGGTCAGACCTGGGTCGAAGTGGCTTTACTCGCCGGTTCGGTGCTGATCGTGATGATCGTGGAACTGCTCAACACCGGCATTGAAACCGCGATCGACCGCATCGGCCCCGAGTGGCACGACCTGTCCAAACGCGCCAAAGACATGGGCAGTGCCGCGGTGTTCCTGAGTCTGTTGTTCTGCGGTGGAATCTGGGCTGCAGCTTTGCTTCACCGGTTTGCATGACCGCCGCTTTTTCTCTCTGTGTTTACTGCGGCTCACGCAGCGGCAACGATCCCGCTTTTGCCGAGGTGGCCCGGGCCACTGGCCAATGGATCGGTGAACATGGCGGGCATCTGGTCTACGGCGGCGGTCGAAATGGACTCATGGGCGTGGTGGCCGATGCAGCGCTGGCGGCAGGCGCCCAGGTGACCGGGATCATTCCGGCCTCGATGGTGGAAAAAGAATGGGGCCACATTGGTTGTACCGACCTGCAGGTGGTGGACACCATGCACGAGCGCAAACGACGCATGGCCGAGCAGGCCGACGCATTTGTGGCCTTGCCTGGCGGCATTGGCACGCTGGAAGAATTTTTTGAGGCATGGACCTGGCGCCAGCTCGGCTACCACAACAAGCCGGTGGGCCTGCTCAACCTGAACGGGTACTACGACAGCCTGCTGGCTTTTCTGCGCCATTCGGTAACGCAGGATTTCATGGCCCCGTGGCAGATGGACCTGATTCGCATCAGCGACTCGGTGCCGGAACTGTTGGCCAGCTTGGTGCAGGACGCGGGCACAGCGCCCGCCTCGCAATTCGTCGGGTTGTGAACCGGGCGGCTCAGACCGCCGTTTCGTCCAGCTCGCCGGTGCGGATACGGACCACGCGCTCGACGCTGGTGATGAAAATCTTGCCGTCACCGATCTTGCCGGTGCGGGCGGCCCGGATGATGGCTTCCACGCAGCGGTCCACGTCGCCGGTTTTCACCACCACTTCGACCTTGACCTTGGGCAGAAAGTCCACCACGTACTCGGCGCCGCGGTACAGCTCGGTGTGGCCCTTCTGCCGGCCAAAACCTTTCACCTCGGTCACGGTCAGGCCGGTCACGCCGCACTCGGCCAGTGCTTCGCGCACCTCTTCGAGTTTGAACGGTTTGATGATGGCGGTGATTTGTTTCATTGGCGTCTCCCTTGTCGGTGTGCGTGCGGCTAGGCGCGAAATTTGTTGGTTATAGGATAACGCCAATCTTTGCCGAAGCTGCGGTGTGTGACCCGAATGCCCACCGGCGCCTGGCGGCGTTTGTATTCATTGATGCGGATCAAGCGCGTCACACGGCCCACCACCTCGCGGTCGAACCCGGCGGCAATGATCTCTTCGGCGCTTTGGTCGTTCTCCATGTAGCGCTCCAAAATGGCGTCCAGCACCTCGTAGGGCGGCAGGCTGTCTTGGTCGGTCTGGTCAGGACGCAACTCCGCGCTGGGTGGTCGGGTGATGATGCGTTCCGGGATGGGGTTGGCGCCGGTGCCGTAGGGGTCGTTGGCGTTGCGCCACTGAGCCAGCTTGAACACCGTGGTTTTGGCCAAGTCTTTGATGGCGGCAAACCCGCCGGCCATGTCGCCGTACAAGGTGCAGTAACCGGTGGCCATTTCGCTCTTGTTGCCGGTGGTCAGCACAATGCTGCCGAGTTTGTTGCTCAAGGCCATCAGCAGCGTGCCACGGATTCGGGCCTGGATGTTCTCTTCGGTCGTGTCGTCGGCCAGCCCCCGAAATTCGCCGGACAGCGACGCCTTGAACGCCTCGAACTCGGGGACGATGGAGATTTCGTCGTAACGCACACCCAAGCGCCTCGCCATCTCGCGCGCGTCAATCCAGCTGATGTCGGCGGTGTAGGGTGACGGCATCATCACGGTGCGCACCCGGTCTTTGCCGAGGGCATCGACAGCAATCGCTAACACCAGTGCCGAGTCGATGCCGCCAGACAAACCCAGGATCACGCCCGGGAAACCATTTTTGCCAATGTAGTCGCGCACCCCCAGCACGAGCGCGCCCCATAAATCAGCCTCGGGCGCCGGTTCGGGCAACACCTCAGCCACAAATTCAAGCGTGCCACCGATCGACTCGGCCTGAATCTCCACCAGTTTTTCCTCAAAACTCGGCGCCCGGCAGGCGACCGTGCCATCGGCGTTGAGGGCGAACGAACGCCCTTCGAATACCACCTCGTCCTGCCCGCCCACCAAGTGGGCGTAAATCAGTGGCAAGCCGCAGTCCAGCACCCGCTCGCGCATGGTCTGCTCGCGCTCGCCGCCCTTACCCACGTGGAAAGGCGACGCGTTGATGACCGCCAGCAGTTCCGCACCGGCCTCCTTGGCCAGCCACGCCGGCGCCTCAAACCAGGCGTCTTCGCAAATCAGCAGGCCGACCTTGACGCCACACGCCTCGAACACGCATACACCGTCGCCGGGCGTGAAGTAACGGCGTTCGTCAAACACCTGGTAGTTGGGCAATTCACGCTTGGCGTAGCTGGCGATCACCTCGCCGCCGCTCAGCACGCTGGCGGAATTGAAGCGCTGCTGCACCGCCACCGACCGGGTACGGCTGCCGCCACCGGTCGGGTGGCCAACCACCACCACCATGTCTTTTAGACCCGCCAGCGCACTGGCCACAGTTTTCACGGCATCATCACAGGCCGCGATGAACGCGGGGCGCAGGAACAAATCTTCGGCGGCATAGCCGCAGATCGACAACTCCGGCGTCAGTAACAGCTGTGCGCCTTGGGCATGGGCCGCGTGCGCAGCATCAATGATTTTTTGCGCATTGCCGGCCAGGTCTCCCACCACAAAGTTGAGCTGGGCAATGCAAATTCTGAGCGTCATGGGGTCTGTGGGCAATTACTCAAACGATTATGTCATCCGGGTCCTTGCGTCCCCGGCCGACCTCGCGGCGTCCGACTGGGACGCTCTGCTGGAACGACAGCCCAACGCGTCGCCCTTCATGCGGCACGCCTACTTGCTGGCGCTGCACGCGAGCGCATGCGCCTCCCCCGCCACCGGCTGGACACCTGCGTTCATGACGCTGTGGCGCGACGACAGCCTCCACGCCGCCTGCGCGCTTTACCAAAAAGACCACTCCTACGGCGAGTATGTGTTCGACTGGGCCTGGGCCAACGCTTATGAACAACACGGTCTGGCCTATTACCCCAAGGCGGTGACCGCAGTGCCGTTCACACCGGTGCCTGGCGCGCGCTTGCTGGCGGTGGACGCCACCGCCAGGCAGGCCTTGGTCCGGGCCGTGGTGGCTTGGTGCAAAGAACAACAACTGTCGTCCTGGCACCTGCTGTTTGCCAACGAAGGGGACGTGGCCGCCTGCGCGCAAGCCAAGCTGATGCTGCGCCACACCGTGCAGTTTCACTGGCAGAACGCCGACTACCCAGACTTTGACACCTTCCTCGCCACCCTGAGCCAGGACAAACGCAAGAAGATCCGCCAAGAGCGGCGCAAGGTGGCTGAGGCGGGTGTGCAATTCCGCTGGTCGCTCGGTCAGGACATTGCGGCCGCCGACTGGGATTTTTTTTACCGCTGCTATGAACGTACCTACCGCGAACACGGTAACCCGCCCTACCTGAATCGCGACTTCTTCCAGCGCATCTCGGACACCATGCCAGGCCACTGGCTGCTGTTTGTGGCCGAGCGCGATGGCCAGCCAATTGCTACTAGTTTGATAGCACTATCCCAAGATTTATCCGGGGCTAAAGGCCAATTTGACTTTAGAAAACCCGCCGAATCACCGTTTCAGGTCGCCTATGGCCGGTACTGGGGCGCTTTGGAACGGGTGGATTGCCTGCACTTTGAAGCCTGTTACTACCAGCCGCTGGCCTGGTGCATCGCCCACGGTGTGCAACGTTTTGAAGGC
>CAZANT010000081.1:0-8962 GCA_964486575.1 uncultured Burkholderiaceae bacterium
GCTTGAGCCGCTCGAGCTCGCGCTTGGCGCGGTTGACGTCGGCGATGTTGGTGCGTTCGTGGGCCAGCAGGTGCTTGGCGTAGGTCCAGCCCTTGTTCTCCTCGCCGACGAGGTTGTCCGCCGGCACCTCGACGTTGTCGAACCAGACCTCGTTCACCTCGTGGCCGCCGTCGAGCATGATGATCGGCCGCACGCTCACGCCCGGGCTCTTCATGTCGATCAGCAGGAAGCTGATGCCGGTCTGCGGCTTGCCTTCGGTGCTGGTTCGAACCAGGCAGAAGATCCACTCGCCGTACTGGCCCAGAGTGGTCCAGGTCTTCTGACCATTGACGATGTACTTGTCGCCTTGGCGCTCTGCTTTGCATTTCAGCGAAGCGAGATCGGAGCCCGCGCCTGGTTCGCTGTAGCCCTGGCTCCACCACACTTCACCGCTGGCGATACCAGGCAAAAAGCGCTGTTGCTGCTCGACGTTCCCAAAAGCCATGATGACGGGCGCCACCATCACCGGGCCAAACGGCACCACGCGAGGTGCACCGGCCAGCGCACATTCTTCTTCAAACAAATGCTTCTGAACCGCGTTCCAGCCGGGCCCGCCGAACTCCCGGGGCCAGCCCCAACCCAACCAGCCCTTTTTGCCGAGAATTTTGGCCCAACGCTGCATGTCGTCGCGGCTCAGGCGCTGGGCGGCAAACACTTTTTGTGAAATGTCGGCCGGCAGGTGGGTGCTGACCCAATCGCGAATCTCTTCGCGGAAGGCCTGCTCGTCGGGGGTGAATGCCAAATCCATGGGGTTGTCTCCAAAGCTGCGGCTTTGTAGCATGCAGGGGGCTGAAGCGCATGTCGAGGTGGTGACATGGCTGGCGATAATGTCGGGTTACCGCCATCTTCCATGCACAACATTGTCATTTTGATTTCCGGCAGCGGCTCCAACATGGTGGCCATCGTGGAAGCCGCACAGCGCGAGCGATGGGCCGACACCCTCGGCGCCCGGGTCGCCGCAGTCATCAGCAACCGGCCGGCTGCCCAGGGGCTGGCCGCCGCAGCGGCCCTCGGGGTACCGACACAGGTGGTCGACCACACCGGTTTTGCCAGCCGCGATGCCTTTGACGCGGCCTTGGCGGAGGCGGTCGACGTGCACTCGCCCGCGCTGGTGGTGCTGGCGGGCTTTCTGCGCATTCTCACGCCGGGCTTTGTGACGCACTACGCCGGTCGGCTGGTCAACATCCACCCTTCGTTGCTGCCGGCGTTTCCGGGGCTTCATACGCACCAGCGTGCCATCGACAGCGGCTGCCGCTTCGCCGGCGCCACAGTGCACCGGGTGACGGCCGAACTGGACCACGGCCCCATCCTCGACCAGGCGGTGGTCCCTGTGCTGCCCGGCGACACCGCAGCCACGCTGGCCGCCCGGGTGCTGACGCAGGAGCACCGGATTTATCCCCAAGCGATCAAGATGCTCCTGAAAGCATAGCTGTTCGGCGAGTCTGAACTAGGGCTCAGCCCGGATTTGGCTTGAAATGAGCCGCCTGAGCGTCGGTCACGGGTGCAAAACGGGTCAGCACACGCCCATCCACCGTCACCGTGCCGTTGAACATCGCCGCAGGCCGCACCCACAGGCCACGCTCGCCGTAGAGCGCGCGGTACAGCGTCATTGGCTCCAGCGTTTCGCTGTGGCGTACCGTGTCTACCACCTCGTACAGATTCCCCTTGTAGTGGCGGTACAGACCAGGCGGGGTGGTGATGAGTGGGGGGAGGGCGTCGTCAGGCATGGGCAATCGATCCGCAACAGGGGCGCGTGGGACAATCGGAGGATGCATCCTAAAGCCCTGCTCGACGCCTGCAGTGACCTGGTCAAGCTGGCGCTTCAATTCGACCACCCCACCGACGGGACCGTGTCCCGTTTTTTCAGGGACAACCGCCACCTCGGGCCGCGCGAACGCGCCACCCTGGCCGACACCGTCTACAACGTGCTGCGCCACAAACTGCGGTTCGAGCATTTTGCACCCTATGGCAGCGGCCCCAAAGAGCGGCGATTGGCCATTCTGGGCTTTGCCGCGCCGCGCGACTTTCTGCTGGGCGCATTGAACGATGTCGAGAAAAACTGGCTCGCCCAGTGCGACAACATCCAGCCTGGCGATCTGTTGGAGCGCCACCGCCACAACATGCCGGAATGGCTGGTGACCGAACTCAAGGCCCAACTGGGCGACGATTTCTGGTCCCTGGTCAACAGCCTGGACGCCCAGGCGCCGCTGGACCTGCGGGTCAATGCCCTGACCGACAAACGCGCCGATGTTCAGGCAGAGCTTGCCAAGGCTGGCGTGAAAACCCAGGCCACGCCCTGGTCGCCGTGGGGCCTGCGGGTGGAAGGCAAGCCGACGCTGTCGCAGGTGCCCGCGTTCACGCGTGGCGCGGTCGAGGTCCAGGACGAAGGATCGCAGGTGTTGGCGCTGCTGCTAGACGCCAAGCGCGGCGAGATGGTGGCCGACTTTTGTGCCGGTGCTGGTGGCAAAACCCTGGCCATTGGCGCCAGCATGCGCAACACCGGTCGGCTGTACGCGTTTGACACCTCAGGCCACCGGCTGGACGCACTCAAACCCCGGCTCGCCCGCAGCGGCTTGTCCAACGTGCACCCGGCGGCCATCGCCCACGAGCGAGACGAACGCATCAAGCGCCTGGCTGGCAAGATCGACCGGGTGCTGGTCGACGCGCCGTGTTCCGGCCTGGGCACCCTGCGCCGCAACCCCGCACTGAAATGGCGCCAAAATCCGGCAGCGGTGGCCGAAGCGGCCGCACTGCAGACCGCGATTTTGCAAAGCGCCGCCCGGCTGCTCAAACCTGGTGGACGGCTGGTCTACGCCACCTGCAGCCTGTTGCCGGCGGAAAACGAGGTCATCGCCGCCGCTTTTTCGGCCGCGAATGACGACTTTGCCCCCCTTGAAGCGGCCGAGATCCTGACCCACCTGAAAGTGGACGGTGCGGCCAGCCTGTGCAGTGGTCCAATGTCTGGCGGCGAGTACCTGCGCCTCTGGCCCCACCGGCACCGCACTGACGGTTTTTTTGCCGCGGTGTGGCAGAAAAAATGACGTGAAACCAGGATTTAGAGGGGTCTAACTGGCGAAACTTCCCCGAAACAACGCGAAAGCCCGACAATGTGGGCCTGTCGTTATGAGAAACACCCTTGACTATGTTGTTGCCTGACTGGACCGTGCTGAACGCGGCGATTGATTTGATGGCCCACGGCCTGTGGGATCTGACCTGGTGGCAGATCGTGATCTACACCCTGGTGACCACCCACATCACCATTGCCGCCGTCACGCTGTTCCTGCACCGCACCCAAGCGCACCGTGCGATGGACCTGCACGCCATCCCGTCGCATTTCTTCCGTTTCTGGCTGTGGCTGGGCACCGGCATGGTGACCAAAGAGTGGGTGGCCATCCACCGCAAGCACCACGCCAAATGCGAAACCGAAGACGACCCGCACAGCCCCCAGACCCGTGGCATCGACGCCGTGTTGTGGCGCGGCTCCGAGATGTACCGGGCCGAGTCCAAAAACATGGAAACCATCCAGAAGTTTGGTCTGGGCACCCCCAACGACTGGATCGAGCGCAACCTCTACACCCGCTACAGCTGGCAAGGCGTCGGCCTGATGCTGATCATCAACTGGGCTTTGTTCGGCGCCATCGGCACAGTGGTCTGGACGGTGCAGATGCTGTGGATTCCGATCACCGCTGCCGGCATCATCAACGGCATTGGCCACTACTGGGGCTACCGCAACTTCGAGGCACCAGACGCCAGCCGCAACATCTCGCCGGTGGGCATCATCATTGGCGGCGAAGAGCTGCACAACAACCACCATACTTACCCGACCTCGGCCCGTTTTTCTGTGAAGCCTTACGAGTTTGACATCGGCTGGTTCTACATTACGCTAATGCAGAAAGCGGGGCTGGCCACGGTGAAAAAAGTGCCGCCCAAGATGCAACTGGGTGCCATTGAGCCGGTGGCCAACGAGAAAACACTCGAGGCCGTGATTGCCCACCGCTACGAAGTGATGGCCCGCTACGCCAGCGAGATGCGCCGTGTATGCAAAGCCGAAATCGAGCTGCTGAAAGCCCGTAAAGGCGACATTTCCGTGCTGGAAGCGGCCAAGCGTTGGATGCACCGCGACGACGACAAGGTGCCCGCCACCGCCCGTCCGCAACTGGCGCAGGCCCGTGCCGCCCACCCGGTGCTCGACAAAATGGTGACGATGCGCGAAGAACTGCGTCAGCTGTGGCTCAACACCTCGCACTCGCGTGAACAGCTCGCCGCCGATTTGGCCGCCTGGTGCCATCGCGCCGAAGAGAGTGGCATTGCCGCGCTGAAAGACTTCTCGGTCAAGCTCCGCGCTGCGCGGGTGTGAAGCAAGCCCAAAGCCACCCGCTGTCACAGCGGGTGGGCAACAAAAAAGCCGCTGTCACAGCGGCTTTTTTGTTGGGGAAGTGCTGAATTACTTCAGCTTGATTTCCTTGTACTCCACGTGCTTGCGAGCTTTGGGATCAAATTTCTTGATCAGCATCTTCTCGGGCGTGGTCTTCTTGTTTTTGGTCGTGGTGTAGAAATGGCCGGTACCCGCAGTGGATTCCAGCTTGATTTTCTCGCGTCCGCCTTTGGCTGCCATGGTCGTGCTCCTTCAGGAATTAAGCTTGACCACGGGCGCGCAGGTCTGCGAGCACGGCGTCGATGCCATTTTTGTCGATCAACCGCAGAGCGGCGCTGGAAACGCGCAGGCGAACCCAGCGGTTCTCGCTCTCGACCCAGAAACGGCGGTATTGCAGGTTCGGCAGGAACCGGCGCTTGGTTTTGTTGTTGGCGTGGGAAACGTTGTTCCCGACCATCGGGCCTTTACCCGTTACTTCGCAGACGCGTGCCATCAGGACACTCCGATACTTTGAAACGGCTGTCACTTGCAGTGAGAGCCTGACCTCGCCAGAAGGGTGGCGGTAACCCGTGCGCACTGCGTTGAATGCGCCGCATTCGCTGAACCAAACCTCCCGGCCGAATTCAGCAAAGCCTCAAATTATAACGACATTCGGATTTAAGCCTGCTGTTCCAAAAAGCGCTGCGCATCCAGCGCGGCCATGCAACCGGTGCCTGCGCTGGTGATGGCCTGGCGGTACACATGGTCCTGCACGTCGCCGGCAGCAAAGACGCCAGGCACGCTGGTCATGGTGGCAAAGCCTTTCAAGCCACTCTGTGTGACGATGTAGCCGTTTTCCATGGCCACCTGACCCTGGAAAATTTCCGTGTTGGGGGCGTGACCGATGGCAATAAAGCAGCCCTTGAGTGCCAGGTCCTCGGTGGCACCGGTTTGGGTATTTTTCAGCCGCACGCCAGTCACGCCAGACGCATCACCCAGCACTTCGTCGAGTGTCTGGAACAGTTTGAGCTCGATCTTGCCGGCCTTGACCTTGTCCATCACCTTGTCAATCAGGATGGCCTCGGCCTTGAACTTGTCGCGGCGGTGCACCAGGTAGACCTTGCTCGCGATGTTGGAGAGGTAGAGTGCTTCCTCCACCGCCGTGTTGCCGCCGCCAACCACGCAGCAGACCTGATCGCGGTAGAAAAACCCGTCGCAGGTGGCACAGCCGCTGACACCGCGGCCCATGAAAGCGGTTTCCGATGGCAACCCCAGGTACTTGGCGGACGCGCCAGTGGCCAGGATCAGCGTGTCGCAGGTGAACTCCCCACTGTCGCCCTTCAGTTTGAACGGGCGCTGACTGAGATCGACGGCGTTGATGTGGTCAAACACGATCTCGGTCTTGAAGCGCTCGGCGTGTTCCAGGAAGCGTTGCATCAATTCCGGTCCCTGCACGCCCATCACATCGGCAGGCCAGTTGTCCACCTCGGTGGTGGTCATCAGTTGTCCGCCCTGTGCGATGCCAGTCACCAGCACGGGCTGCAGGTTCGCGCGGGCAGCGTAGATGGCAGCGGTGTAGCCGGCGGGGCCGGAACCCAGGATCAGGACTTTGGCGTGTTTCATGGTGGTGACAAGGGTGGAAAGAGGACGAAAAGGGGGTGGGTTTGGGGGCTAATCCGTGTAAAGTACACAGGAATCTCAGTCAAGATGTAACCAGTTTCTTGACGAGGCGACGGGTCCGGCCTAGCTGATTCACCCTTCGATTGTATGAATGCTTGGATGCCCGCGTGGTCGCTGGGCCCATCAACCCAATAGCAGGTGGTGTGCGATGTCGATGCTTTCCAACCTAGACCTGATCCGGCGCGTTCCCCTGTTCTCGGTGCTCACGCCTGCACAGGCAGAGGCCGTGGCGTTGGCGGTGGTGAAGCGGCGCTTCAAGCGGGGCGAGTTGATTGTCGAGCAAGGCAAAAAGACCAACGCCCTGTTTATTGTGCTGTCTGGACGTGCCAGGGTGATGACGGCCGACGCGCGTGGCCGCGAGGTGATTCTGGCGACCCTGCAGCAGGGTGACTACATCGGCGAGATGAGCCTGATCGACAACGGGCCCCATTCCGCCAGCGTTCGCGCCGAGGTACAGACCGATGTGCTGGTCCTTGGTCGGCCCGAATTCGCCCGCTGCCTGCCTGAAAACACGTCCATGGCCTATGCGGTCATGAAAGGCTTGGTACAGCGCCTGCGCCATGCCGACCGTCAAATCGAATCCCTGGCGCTGATGGATGTGTATGGCCGGGTGGCCCGCACCTTGCTGGAGTTCGCCTCGGTGGGCCGTGACGGCCTGCTGACCATCCGCGAAAAGATCTCCCGCCAAGACGTGGCCAAGATGGTTGGCGCCTCGCGTGAAATGGTGAGCCGGGTCATGAAAGACCTCGAAGAGCGCGGCCTGATTGAAACCCGCGACGATGGCTCGCTGGTCATCAAAGAGCGGCTCGACACCCTGGCGTCGTAACACGGTGTCTGCCCTGTCAAGGGCAGGCAAAGCCCCTTCGGGTCAGCGCGCCTTGCGGTAAGCTTGCGCGATTGTTCTGACTTATGACGTATTCCCTCAACACACTGGGTTCCTCCGGCAGCAGTACCGTCCGCCAGACAACGGGGCGCGCATCGGGCAAGGCGGCGGCCGCAGCCCGCGCACAGGCCAGCGCGCCACGCGCCGGGGCCAGCCGTTATCTCGCCGAATTGGGTCTGTTGGCGGGCTTTGTGCTGTTGGTTTTCTGGTGGCTGGCCATGCTCAGCTACAGCCCGAACGACGCCGCCTGGTCCACCTCAGGCACGGGCCAGCCACTGCGTAACTGGGGGGGGCGGTTGGGCGCCTGGCTGGCCGACGGCAGCTACTTCTTACTGGGATTTTCGGCCTGGTGGGCCCTGCTGGCGGGCGTGAAAGCCTGGCTCGGCGCGTTGGCAACGTGGCTGCGCGTGCCGCAGGACGCTGACGCTGGTCCGGCATGGCACGGGCGGCTCCTGTTCTGGGGCAGCCTCTTGGTTCTGTTGCTGGCCAGCACCGGCCTGGAGTGGTCGCGCCTTTACAGGTTTGAGGGCTTTTTGCCGGGCCCGGCCGGCGGTGCGCTCGGCTACCTGATGGGGCCGATGGGAGACAAGTGGCTGGGCTTCACTGGCTCTGGTCTGCTGTGGATCGTGCTGGGGGTGCTCAGTGCAGCGCAGGTGTTCCGCTTCACATGGACCGGCCTCGCCGAACGTATCGGCCGCGCTGTGGATGGCGTGTGGCTGGCCTGGGCCCACAAGCGCGAAAAGGCGGAGGATCTGGAAGTCGGCTTGCGCGCAGCGCGCGAGCGCGAAGAAATCGTGCTGGAGCACCGCGCCGATGTGCGCGAACAAACTGTGGCGCCCGTATTCATTGAGCCCGTGGCGGTCGAAGTGCCGCAGAGCCTTCGGGTGGCGAAAGAGCGGCAAAAACCACTGTTCACCGAACTGCCTGACAGCAAGCTACCGCAGGTGGACCTGCTCGACGGTGCGCTCAGCCGGCAGGAAAGCGTGTCCAGCGAAACGCTGGAAATGACCAGCCGACTGATCGAGAAAAAGCTGAAGGATTTTGGCGTCGAGGTGCGGGTGGTGATGGCTTCGCCCGGCCCGGTGATCACCCGGTATGAAATCGAGCCTGCCACCGGTGTCAAGGGCTCGCAGGTGGTCAATCTAGCGCGCGACCTGGCGCGCTCGCTGAGCCTGGTCTCGATCCGGGTGATCGAGACCATTCCCGGCAAAAACTACATGGCGCTGGAGTTGCCCAACGCCAAACGACAGACCATCAAGCTGAGCGAAATCCTGGGCTCGCAGGTCTACAACGAGGGCAAGTCGCTGCTGACCATGGGCCTGGGCAAAGACATCATCGGCAACGCGGTGGTGGCTGACCTGGCCAAGATGCCCCATGTGCTGGTGGCCGGTACGACCGGCTCGGGCAAGTCGGTGGGCATCAACGCAATGATTTTGAGCCTGTTGTACAAGGCCGAGGCACGTGACGTGCGGCTGCTGATGATCGACCCCAAGATGCTTGAAATGAGCGTCTACGAGGGCATCCCGCACCTGTTGGCCCCGGTAGTGACCGACATGAAACAGGCAGCCCACGGCCTGAACTGGTGCGTGGCCGAGATGGAGCGGCGCTACAAGTTGCTCAGCAAGCTGGGCGTACGCAACCTTGCGGGATACAACGCGAAGATCGACGAGGCCAAGGCCCGTGAAGAGTTCATCTACAACCCCTTCAGCCTGACGCCGGAGTCGCCCGAACCGCTGGAGCGTTTGCCCCACATCGTGGTGGTGATCGACGAACTGGCCGACCTGATGATGGTCGTGGGCAAGAAGATTGAGGAGCTGATTGCGCGGCTGGCGCAGAAGGCCCGTGCCGCTGGCATCCACCTGATTTTGGCCACCCAGCGGCCCAGCGTGGACGTGATCACCGGCCTGATCAAGGCCAACATCCCCACGCGGCTGAGCTTCCAGGTCAGCAGCAAGATCGACAGCCGCACCATCCTCGACCAGATGGGCGCCGAGGCCCTGCTGGGC
>CAZANT010000082.1:0-8962 GCA_964486575.1 uncultured Burkholderiaceae bacterium
GACGGGCGAACCCCCCCCTCTGCTTACGCCGAACTCAAAGACTATCTGTTTCAATCCACGCCCGTCATTGCTGACGGGCGAACCCATGAGCGTCTGGTAAAGCTCCGCTTAAACGGTTGTTTCAATCCACGCCCGTCATTGCTGACGGGCGAACCCGGCTGCCTCGTGGTCGGTGAGCCTCACGATTGCGGGTTTCAATCCACGCCCGTCATTGCTGACGGGCGAACCCCTCAGGCAAGCCCGTTTGGTCATCGATCAGGGTGTTTCAATCCACGCCCGTCATTGCTGACGGGCGAACCCATGTTGACCACGGTGTCGCGCAGCGTCTGTGCGTTTCAATCCACGCCCGTCATTGCTGACGGGCGAACCGGGCGAAATGCAGCCCGAGGCCGAAAACGACGGGCTGTTTCAATCCACGCCCGTCATTGCTGACGGGCGAACCCAAACAGGAAATCGCCATCGGTCAGCGCGGTGTTGTTTCAATCCACGCCCGTCATTGCTGACGGGCGAACCAAGGCGCTGGGCCAGGTGAAGGCGGCGGACGTGCTGTTTCAATCCACGCCCGTCATTGCTGACGGGCGAACCGCTGCCGATACGTTCCATGCCGCCGCTGATGCCATCGTTTCAATCCACGCCCGTCATTGCTGACGGGCGAACCTTCGTGAATGTGTCGCCAGAGCGCTTGTAGATAAGTTTCAATCCACGCCCGTCATTGCTGACGGGCGAACCGGGCGGCTGGGCCAAAGCTGCTGGGCATCGATATCGGTTTCAATCCACGCCCGTCATTGCTGACGGGCGAACCGGCCAGGACATCACACAGAACCTGGGCAATCAACAGTTTCAATCCACGCCCGTCATTGCTGACGGGCGAACCACAACCTCGGCATTACGGCGGGGGGCAACATCCAGTTTCAATCCACGCCCGTCATTGCTGACGGGCGAACCCTTGCATCGCGGCTTGTTGGGCCTGCTGTGCGTGGTTTCAATCCACGCCCGTCATTGCTGACGGGCGAACCAGCAGCGGCTGGAATACGTCTGATCAATCTGGGAGTTTCAATCCACGCCCGTCATTGCTGACGGGCGAACCAACCGTGGGCAGAGGCCGCGCCCTGGCTCAAGCAGTTTCAATCCACGCCCGTCATTGCTGACGGGCGAACCAGGCCTGAGCAACCAGCTGGGCATTGCAGGGCTGTTTCAATCCACGCCCGTCATTGCTGACGGGCGAACCGGCCAGGACATCACACAGAACCTGGGCAATCAACAGTTTCAATCCACGCCCGTCATTGCTGACGGGCGAACCATGGGAGGTCTGTCTCGGGAGGGTGGTGGGAATGTTTCAATCCACGCCCGTCATTGCTGACGGGCGAACCAAACCGGGGCGCCCTCTGAAAGTTTGGTATGTATGTTTCAATCCACGCCCGTCATTGCTGACGGGCGAACCGGTTCGTGTTTAAAACCTTGTTGCCAAACGACTTTTCCTGGCTTTTCCGCGAACCTGCTAATGAAAAACATGGCGCACCAAGACGAAGGACGTCTTCACAGGAAAAGTTGAATGAAAACAAGGGGTTGCGAACCGCGCGAACCCCAGGGTGAAATGGCGGTCACTAGGGGTTCGCGGGTTTCACCATAGCACGGCAGGGGGCCATGGGGTGTGGTGGCACGGCTCTTTACCACCACACTGGCGCAACGCACCGCCAAGCCAAAACACTGAGCAGCAGTGTTTTGGGGAATGCGCTACAGCACCAGTGGGCCATCAAAATCGACGGCCTTGAAGGTGCCATGCTCCAGCACCTCAAAACCCCGGGTTTCAGGAATGCGGTAAAGCCGCAGGCAGTCGGTGCCGGGGTCGATTTCTGCCAGCAATTGGCGCTCCAGGTTTTCAAACTTTGCCATGTCGAGCTGGCATTCGAACACCGATTTTTGTACCCGCTGCCCGGTGCTTTCGCACAGCTTGGCCACGCGGCGCAAGCGGCGGCGGCCTGATTTGGTTTCGGTGTTCACGTCGTAGCAAACCAGTACCAACATGCGCAGCTCTCCTATTTGGGCACGAAGGGGACGTAAGGGGCGGCGTCATCCCGCAGGGCGCGGGCCAGCAGGCGGGCCTGCACCAGAGGTACCAAACCCAGCGGCACCGACTGTGCCAGCAAAGGGTGGTTGATGTCGTCTTTTTTGCGTTCTTGGTAAGCCACCACCACGGATTTGCGGGCATCGGGCTGCAGCGATACGCCACCGCCTTCGCGCAGCACAAAATCACTGGCTGCCAACTGGCCCCGGTTGATGAGGGTGAGGGCCAGGCGGTCGGCCCAGGGGCGAAACTCTTCCATCATGTCCAGCGCCAGCGCCGCGCGGCCAGGGCGCAGGGCGTGCAAGAAGCCCACCTGCGGGTCGAGACCGGCGGCTTCGAGTGCACTGCGGCAGTCGTTCATCCACATGGCGTACAAAAACGAGATGAGGGCGTTGAAGCGGTCGCGCGGCGGGCGGCGGGTGCGGCCATCCATGGCAAAGGCGGCGCGTTGGTCGGGGCGCACCAGCAGGTTCAGGCCGCTAAAGTACTGGCGGGCGGCCTCGCCCTCCAGCCCGCGCAGGGCGTCCAGGCTGGCTGCAGCGGGCAGGGCGCGCAGGCTGGCGGCCAGGTCGTCGGCCAGCCGCGCCAGGGTTTTGGCTTCGTCATCTGACTTGGCCTCGCGGGCGCCGCGCTGCAGCACTTGGCGGGTGTTCTTGATCTTGCCGGCCACGCAGGCGCGGGCCATGTCCAGCGTGAAGGCCGGGTCTGCCGCACGCTGGAACTGGGCTTGCCGCAGCAGCACGTTGCCCGTGGTTGCACCTTCGAGCCGGGCCTTGAAGCGGCCGTTGTCGTCCAGCAGCACCAAGGCAATGCCACTGTCGGCCAACCGGTGCATGAGCGGGGCCGACAGGTTGATGTGCCCAAAGCAGACCACCGCGCTCAGGTGGTGCAGGGGCACACGCAGGCGGGTTTCATGGTCCACCTCCACGCGCAGGGTGTCGTTGTCCAGCCGCAGGTAGGTCTCGGGCGTGGTGAGGTACAGGGTGTTGAGGAGTTGCATGGTGATTCCATTTCTACGAGCGGCTCACAAAACGCTTCTGGCGTCGTTGCCGCGTCTTGTCGTACGAGGCGTACTGCCTGCGACGCAGCGCCTGGCCAGAACCGCTTCGCTGAGTTTTGTGAGCCGCTCCAAATCATCCGTGTCGTTGTTGCTTCGCCTTGCCGTGCTACCGCACTGTCTGCGGCTTCGCGCCTATGCGCCTATGCATCAGGGTCAAACAGCGCTACGCGGGCGGCGGCCACACCGGCATGGGTGGCATGGGGCTGGCAGCGGTCGATGAGCGAGCAGGCTTTGCAGCGCCGGGTGGCCTGTTCTGTAGGCAAGGGCGGGGGCAGTTGGCCGCTGGCCAACATCTGGCGCACTGCATCGGCGGTGTGGGCTACGTCGGCACGCAGTTGCGGTGTGATGGGCACCACCCGGCGCCGCTTGGAGCTAGCGTAGTACAGCGCGCCTTCGTGCACGCGTTGGCCCAGCATGTGCTCCAGGCACAGGGCTTGCGCTGCCAGTTGCAGGTCGTCGCAGGCGGCGATGTCGGCGGCTTTGTGGCGGCTGCCGTGTTTGTATTCGACGGGGTAGGGCACCCCACCTGCCAAAAACTCGACCACATCGGCTTTGCCAATGAGGCCCAGCGCGTCGTGCCACAGCGGCAGGGCGCGCTCCACGCGCACACCCTTGGCGGTTTCTACCCCCGGTTGGTCGGCCTTGGCGTGCACGGCTTGGCCGCGCAGGGTGTGCACGTTGTCGTCAAACACCTGCTCCAGGTGGATCAGGCCGCACTGGCGCGGGCAGTATTGCCAATGCTGCAGGGCCGACAGGGGGATGGGGTCGGGGGCATCTTCCATGGGCAGCTCCTGCGGGTCACGCTATGTTTTCTTGGCCCTGGCGGGCTTGGCCTTCGCCGGTGTTGGTGGCGTTAGTGGCCTTGGCGCCGAAGCCTTCGTGGTCGAAGCGCGTGGGGGCACCTTGGGCGGCGGCAGGTAGTTGGCGCCCGTCACTACCGACTTGCCCGTTTGCGCCTCCAACTGGCTGCGGGCCTGGCGGGCGATGCGGCCACCCGTCGCGGCGGCGGTCTTGTTCTCTTGCATTCCGGTGGCCTGCACGCTCTCGGCAATCTGGCGGGTCGATAGCTCGGCCAGGGCGGTGAAGATCAGTTCGGCCTCGCTCATGTGGTCGCGCAGGTTGTGGCTGGTCAGGCCCTTCTTGGCCTTGTGCTCTGCCACGCTCAGGCCCGACCATTCCTGGTGAATGATGTTGGTGAGGATGGCGAATTCGCTGCCCGCCTTGATGTCGTGATCGCTCCAGTAGTCGGTGAGCTTGTTGCGGGTTTCCTGCCCGGTCATGCGCTGCTGAATCCACTTGTCGCTGCGCCCATGCTGCTGCCAGGTCTGGCGGGCGCGGTCGAGCGACAGGGCGGGGTCAGCCATCTCCTGCATGCGCTCGTAGCCCACCTTGGCCAGCCAGAGCTTGATGGGCTCGGCCTTGGGGCTGGGAACAGACTGAACCAAGCGCAGCAAGGTTTCGGCGGTGGCAACATCGGTGAGGCGCTGCTTGCCATCTGCAGCGGGCATCTTCAACTGGTGACAAGCTGTCACCAGTTGACTGCCTTCATTGCCAAGCCGACGCTTGAGCTGGTTCCAGTACTTGCGGGCGGTCAGATCGTCGGGCTGTTGTGTCAGCACCTGCACCACGTCAATCACCGAGAACCACCAGGTCTCGGTGCTTTCGTCGTACACGCGGCGGATGGCCTGGCCGTCGAAATCGGTGGGCAGGATTTTCATGGAGTGCTACCTTGATAGAGCCCGCTACAGCATGCAGTCGCGGGTCTTTCCGATTTTTCGCTCAAAAGCCGTTGATGATTTCCGGCTCCAAGCCATCCAAGGGATCTATATCGATGCTGCCATTAGGTTTCACGTTCAAGGAGCCATGCACCTTGGCGGAGGAATACTGTCCGGACTTGCAGTTGTGCTGCCACCAAATGACGGTCAACACCTCCATGCTGCCGTCGGGCCGTGCCGACGAAGCATCGTTTTCGAACATCCTGGGCAAAATAGCTTTGAGCGTCTGGGCATCGGCATCGCCGAAGCCTGTTCGCTCTGCCAATTGCGGATTGATGCTGCCATAGGTGCAATAGATGCCGTTGTCCACGCGGTGCTTCATGCCCATGGTGTCTGAGCCGCGCTTCGTACCATCCCCCTCCCCGCTGACGCTTTTGGTGATTTGCGTGCTGGTGATGGAAACAGGTTCCACGCTGAATGCCGATTGGATGGTGACAGGGCCTCGGATGGGAATAGACACTCCGCCCGCGTCACCCCCCGCAGCAAAAGCAAACACTTGACCAAAAGCCCGCACGTCGAACCACTTGGCACAAGCCTGCCTAGCGGTTTCATCCTTATTGGCATTCTTTTTGAAGGCGTCTTTGCCCAAGCCGTTGACTGCAGACTCCGCACGATTACGCAGGCTGGTTTCGCCGTCCACCTTGCGGTCGTCTGACTGCACGAAGATAGCCTGGCCAGACTCCAGCAAGCGATCACGCAGCTTGCGCTTGAGGCACACATCGGTGATTTCGCCAAAGCCCCCGTAATCGATACGCGGACGGTTTCCGTTCAAGGGATCACCATTAGGGTTAGCGCGCTTCACGCGCAGCACTACGGCGAAGTCGATTTTGTTTTGCAGTGCGCTCATGCGAGTTCTCCAGAGGTAGTAGGTTGGATGGTTTCCGAGGTGTCTTCTCGCTCTTCTTTTAGTGGCCGCAAGGCTTGGCGTTGACAGTGGTAACCCAGCAGAAATTCACCGCTCAATGGCGTGTCTATCAGAAAATCCTGTGGTTCAAAAAGTGCCACGACTTCATCGAGCAAGCTCTCTTTTTTATGCAGTGGCCCAGGACGCGTAGCACGCAATCGGGAGATATAAGGTCGTAGGGATAGCTCTATGGTGCGCCACGTCGAAGCAGGACGATCGGCAAAACGCTGCATCAAGCGTGCCGCCGAGGTCTCTCTTGCCTTTTCGCTCGCGGCGTAGAGCGCGTAGCTCTCGATGTCTTCTGCAATCGCCAATAAACGACCAAACAAATAGTCGCGGCTGGTGCGCTCTTGCTCCAATGCCATCAGATATCCCTTCTCGTTGAAAAACCCTTTGAACAGCGCGCAGGCGATGCCCAGACAGCGCTCCCATTCCCATATTTCCATTCCGACTCGATTAGCCACACGGCGCACTGCTGACCGAAGCAAATCCAAGGGAAGCGGCGCGCCATCGACGATGCAAGGCAGCAGCCGCTCCACGGTGGCTGCACGCAATTTTTCGTCCAGGCGGCTGCCAAACGCGACTTCTGCGATGTCCCGTGGTGCAGGGGCACCGAAGAATTTTTGCTCCTTGCCGTAGTTTTGCGGCCATGCAAACTGGCCGTGCCATGCCTGTAGCCGCGCTAAGAATTCAGAACCCTTGAGTTCACGGTAGAAGGTGATGGCCATGCGGCCCGGTGTTGCCGAATCGAGCCCAAGCACCACCACCTCATCCCTGGGCGCAAGCTGTACGGTGTAGCCTGCAATCACCTTGCGTAATTGCAAGCTGAAAGCCTGACCGGCATCGGCATGACTACTACCTAAATTCCAGTCTTGGGATGCGCCGCCAAACGCCGCAAACGTGGCTAACATGGGATCGGGAATCGGTTTGCCCGTTGGCTCCCAGGCGACAAACACCTGATCACCATTGCGGTAGCCCTGTCGCTCAATCAGCCAACGCAAAGCGTTGTGCGCTTTCTGGGTGGCGACGAAACCAACACCTAAGGCTTCTTCATCACTGGTGAAGCGCCCCCGATAGGTATAGCCCGAGCTGTCGTTGGCGGAAATCAGCTTGGCCTTGTCACCACCGTGGCGCAGCTTTGCCGGGTGCTGCACGGCAAGTGCCGTATGCAGGCCGGTAGCCATGCACAAACCCATTTTTTCCTGGCTGCGCTGGTAGTGCGAGATCCAGGAGTCCACCAGCACCTCATCCGTCCAGGGTGCTGAGTTGGCGTCATCGCCCACTTCCACGCGCCATCGGACAAATGCATCATCAGGCGATTGCTGCGGTGCCAGGACTTTGAAGATGGCGGGTGCGGCGGTCTTGTCTGCATTCCAAGTTTTGAGCAACTTGCCGTCGTCACCCACAGGAAGGATGCCCGCCTGAATCAGATCGGCCACCACATTACCGCCCTGCACATAGGTCAGAACGGCATGCAGTTTGGGATGTGGATCGGCTGCAGACCAATCCAACAGCGATTGCAGGTAGTCCCTATAAGGCTCTGCTGGGTCTTTGGCGAAACCGACGGTCACCTCACCGCCCCACAATGTGAAGTCCTTGGCAAGATACTGCAGCTTGTCGTGCAACGGGTGATTCACTGGCTTCTTGCCGCTGCGCCCGCCAGACGCCTCAGTACAGGGAATCAAGGTCAGGCCCTGGCCTTTCTCTAGCACCGATGCGCGCCTGAACCGACCAGCGCCATCGAGCACGATTTCAATCTGCGCGTTCTGGGTGCTGTGGCAAATGGGCATCAGGGGTTCGGAGCCCTCCGGCTCCTTGCCCTTGCACGCGTCATAGGTAGCTAGGAGCTTGGGCAGCCAACTCATGCCGACACCCCCATCTCTCTGGCGTCCGCATCCACGGGCTGGATGTTTTGATTCAACCCGAAGGGTTTGACGCTCATGGAACGCACAAACCGACGTTCGGTGCAGTTCTGCGGGTGCGAGAACCGAATCACCCCATTGACCATGGTGGGACGCCAGAAGCGGGCGTGCAGTTCTGTACCGCCCGTTTCATCGGGGTAGTCAAAGCCATGAAACATCAAGCCAAAGGCCAACTCTCCGGCATCGTCCAGTTCACCAGCCCCTGCACCAAACTCGCAAGCCTGCACATAGCCTTGACAGTCGCGCGTACCCAGGAAAATATCCTGCCGTCCGCCGCGATCAACCATGCGCTGGGCAATCGCGTGGTGCTTGGCCTCGCTGCGGTCGTCACTCAATTCGGGGCGATGCTCATTCCACTCAAAGTGCGCACGCACCTGGTACTGCACATCTGCCAGGAAGGTATAGATGGCCAAGCTATTGCCGCCGCCCAGATCCAGCGGTTTGACGCCCTTGGTTTGCGTACGGATGCGCTTCATCACCCGCACTTCGTCGATCACCCAGATCAGGGTCGGCTTCCAGTAAATGGACTTGGCGATGCCTTTCAAGGCTTCATAGGTGGGAACGTGGTACGAGCATTTTTCACCACCCACTTTGCTCAAGGGATCGGTGAACAAGGCGTAGCGCCCAGTTACCTGAAACTCGATGCTGCGTCGCTGCTTAGGCATACAAAACCTCCATAGAAGAAACAGGCTCGGCGGCCAAGCCAAACAAGTCGCTGTAATAGCGTTCATCCAAACAAAGGATTCGGGTATCCGGCTTTACCTCGTGCAAGGCTTGCGCTGCCATGAGTTTCTTGAACACATGGGGGAACACGTTCACACTGTATTGCTGTGCCCGCCGTAGCAAGTCGATTTCCAGCTCTACGTCGTAGGCCGCGCACAGGTCGGCAATCAACTCCTTACCCTCAGGTCCAAAGGGTGCGATGACCGCCTGCGTGGCCGAATCGATGGCATGGAAGGCCTTGGCTGCTGTCATGAATGCCTGACGAAAAAACAGCGGGGGCGCGGATGCCTGCTGGCGTGCGTATTCGGCCACGCTGGCTGTATTCAGCGACAGCAAATTGAGCAGGGTGTCCGCTTGTGCGGCATCGCCCGCTACCAGCGTATAGCTCATGTCGGAGGTGCGGTCGAAAAAGTAATAGCGGTAATACGCATGCATTGCCGTGGGGCTGAGCAAGTCATCATCAAACCTCTCCGGTTTTTGTCGGAACTCATCAAGCACCCGCAAGGCAGCATT
>CAZANT010000083.1:0-8950 GCA_964486575.1 uncultured Burkholderiaceae bacterium
AAATAGCCACCAGCACGTTGGCGCCGGTCACTTCCTTTTTGCCATTGCCGGTGCTTTGCACATGCATGATGGCGCGCTGGATGACGCGCTGGAATCCCAACGTCGGCTGCGTGTCCACATCTTCGGTCCCGCCCACTTGGGGCGTGTTGTCCTTGATGAAGTTGGCCAGCGACTTGCGCAGCTCGTCCAAATTGGCCGAGCAGGCGCGCAGCACCTCAGCTGCGCTCGGATTGTCCAACAAGGCCAGCAACAGGTGCTCGACCGTGATGAACTCGTGACGCTGTTGCCGGGCCTCGACAAAAGCCATGTGCAGACTGACTTCCAATTCCTGGGCAATCATGGTTCTTCCTTTACGCTTCTATTCGGCTGTGGGTGTGACTGGTCACGGACCCACGGGTTCACTGACACATTGCAGCGGATGCCCGGCTTTCGCTGCGGCTGCACTGACCTGATCGACCTTGGTGGCGGCCATGTCCCGCGAGAACACGCCGCAAACGCCACGCCCGTCCAGATGGATCTTGAGCATGATCGCTGTAGCGGTCTCGCGGTCTTTGTTGAAAAACTCCTGAATTACCAGCACTACAAACTCCATTGGGGTGTAGTCGTCATTCAACAACACCACTTGGTACAGCGGGGGAGGCTGGATTTTCTGGGTGCGGCGCTCGAGAACCACAGCGTCGCCGTTGTCTGGACGGGTGGGTTTGAACCCTGGAATCTCGGGGGTGGTCGCCATGGAAATCATTCTATCCGTCGCGTTTCAACTGACATGCTGCTATGGGAATTGGTGACGAAATTACGACAATCAAGCACCCGACCGCGAAAACATCCATCCATGAAAAAAGCCGCTGGCGATCGTCCAGCGGCTTCCATGCAGCTTGAAGCATAGCGAGCGCCAAGCGCCGCCTGAGGCTACTTACATGTTGTCGATCATGACTTGCCCGAAGCCCGAGCAGGACACCTGGGTTGCGCCTTCCATCAGGCGGGCGAAGTCGTAGGTGACCTTTTTGCTGTTGATGGACTTTTTCATCGAGCTGATGATCAGGTCGGCGGCCTCTTTCCATCCCATGTGGCGCAACATCATCTCGGCGGACAGAATCTCAGAACCAGGATTTACGTAGTCCTTGCCTGCATACTTGGGCGCGGTACCGTGGGTGGCTTCGAACATGGCCACCGTGTCGCTCAGGTTGGCACCGGGGGCAATTCCAATGCCGCCGACCTGTGCGGCCAGCGCATCAGACACGTAATCGCCGTTCAGGTTGAGCGTGGCAATCACACTGTATTCGGCTGGCCGCAGCAAAATCTGCTGCAAAAATGCGTCAGCGATGCTGTCTTTAACGGTGATCTCTTTGCCCGTCTTCGGGTTCTTGAACTTCATCCACGGGCCGCCATCGATCAGCTCGGCACCGAACTCTTTGGCGGCCAAACCGTAGGCCCAGTCGCGGAAGCCACCTTCGGTGAACTTCATGATGTTGCCTTTGTGCACGATGGTGACACTGGGCTTGTCGTTATCGATGGCGTACTGAATCGCCTTGCGCACCAGGCGCTCGGTGCCTTCCCGTGATACCGGCTTGATGCCGATGCCGGAGGTGTTCGGGAAACGGATCTTTTTGACGCCGAACTCTTCCTGAAGGATCTTGATCAGCTTCTTGGCTTTATCGCTTTCGGCTTCAAACTCAATGCCGGCGTAAATGTCTTCGGAGTTTTCACGGAAGATCACCATGTCGGTTTTGTGCGGCTCTTTCACCGGGCTGGGTACGCCGTCAAAGTACTGGATGGGGCGAAGGCAAACGTACAGGTCCAGCTCTTGGCGCAGCGCCACGTTCAGCGAGCGGATGCCACCACCTACCGGCGTGGTCAGCGGGCCCTTGATGGACACCACGTAGTCGCGCACCGCGTGCAACGTTTCTTCAGGCAGCCAGACGTCCGGACCGTACACGTTGGTGGACTTCTCACCGGCGTAAACCTCCATCCAGTGGATCTTTTTCTTGCCACCGTAGGCTTTGGCCACGGCCGCGTCCACCACTTTCAGCATCACCGGCGTAATGTCGGCACCGGTACCGTCTCCCTCAATGAAAGGGATGATGGGCTGGTCAGGCACGTTCAACGACATGTCGGCGTTGACCGTGATTTTTTGACCTTCGGTGGGCACCTTGATGTGCTGATACATGAACTGTCTCCGTTAACGCTGTGGGAAGCGGGTTGTGTGAAGCGCAGATTATGCTCAAAAATACTTTCACCGGTCTGTCAGTCCAAGTCCGGTGGGCCGCGGTACCATATGGCAGCTCGATCTATGTCGACGAGCGAAACAGCTACAAATCGAAAGACTTCCATGAGCAAAACCCTCGCTGTCCTGGCCGCCTCGTTCTTCGCAATGTCTGCGGCATTGGCTGGTGGCCACGCTGCTGCACCCGCGGCCGGCGCTTCTGCTGCCAAGCCCGCTGCGTCCGATGCCAAGCCAGCCATGAAAGATGCCCCTGCAGCCAAACCTGCTGCCAAGTGAGTTTTTGATGACCCCAAAATGCCCGCGCAAGCGGGCATTTTTGATTGCGCGCATGATTTAAATGTTCACAAAGTAAGGTTAACTGGATGACTTACCGCGCATTTCGCTCTCTGCTTGTTGTCTGCGTGTTGCCCGCACTGATGCTCGCACACGCCCAAGACCAGCCGCAGACCAACTTGCCCCGCCTGACACTGAGCGCCGGCATGCATCGGATTGACGCCCAGCTGGCGGCCACATCAGAGCAACGCAACATCGGCCTGATGTTCCGCAAAGCCATGCCGCAGCACGAGGGCATGCTGTTCGCTTTCGAACAGCCGGCAATTCAGTGCTTCTGGATGAAAAACACCTTGCTACCACTGACTGTCGCCTTCGTCGCAGACGACGGACGCATCGTCAACCTTGCGGACATGGCGCCCCAGAGCTTGGACTCCCATTGCAGCACCTTGCCAGTGCGGTTTGTGTTGGAAATGAACCAGGGCTGGTTTGCCAAGAAAGGGCTGAAGGCGGGTGACCGCCTTGCGGGCAGGCCGTTTGAAGGTCCCGCCCCCCGGTAACAGGCAGGCGTAAAAAAGCCGCCTCAGGGCGGCTTTTTGTTGAGGGAAACACCCGCTTATGCGAAGTTCTTCTCGGCAAATTCCCAGTTCACCAGCTTGTCGAAAAAGGTCTCGACGAATTTGGGGCGGGCGTTGCGGTAGTCGATGTAGTAGGCGTGTTCCCAGACGTCCACCGTCAGCAGCGCCTTGTCCGCTGTGGTGAGGGGCGTACCAGCGGGGCCGGTGTTAACAATGTCGACCGAACCGTCGGCTTTTTTGACCAGCCAAGTCCAGCCAGAGCCGAAGTTACCCACGGCGCTCTTCACAAAGGCTTCCTTGAACGCGGCATAGCTGCCGAACTTGGCGGTGATGGCGGCGGCCAAGGGGCCAGACGGCTCGCCGCCGCCGGCCGGCTTCATGCAGCTCCAGAAGAAGGTGTGGTTCCAGATTTGCGCTGCGTTGTTGTAGATGCCGCCGCTGGAGCTCTTGACGATTTCTTCCAGCGTCTTGCTTTCAAACTCGGTGCCCTTTTGCAGGTTGTTCAGGTTCACCACATAGGCATTGTGGTGCTTGCCGTGGTGGTATTCGAAGCTTTCCTTCGAGTAATGGGGGGCCAGTGCGTCAATGGCGTAAGGCAGGGGTGGCAGGGTGTGTTCCATGGCTTCTCTCTTTTCAGTGGATGACAAACAAACGTGAGTAGACCATTGTAGAAACTAACGCGGCTCGGGCGACGACACGGTCAAATCAACCTCGCCCTCGGCAAGGGTGGCGTGCACCCGCTGACCCGGCTGGGTGTCTGCGGCGCGTACCAGGGTGTGGCCATCGGCATCGCGCAGCCAGGCGTAGCCACGCCGCAGCACCAGCCGCGGGTCCAGCAGGCCCAAGCGCAACTCGGCCCGGGCAAGCCGTTCTTGCCCGCTGGACAGCCTGCTTACGGTTTTCTGAGCAATATCGGTCTTAAGCCTTAGCAGAACCTGTCGATTCCGCTCCGATTTCAATAGCAACGCGTGGCGCAGCCGCTGCTGCTGTTGTGCCAGGGCCGCCCGTTGCGCGGCCGTCCTGCTGGAAGGCCGGCCGACCCGGGCCAGCGCGGTGTCCAGCCGCTGCTGCTGGCGGTCCAGATGGCGTTGGGCGGCATCGGTCAGCCGGTCCTGCATCAGGTCCAGCGCGCCCAGCCAGACCTCGCGTGGTGCGCACACCAGTTCGGCGGCGGCGGTGGGGGTGGGTGCGCGTACGTCGGCCACGAAATCGGCCAGGGTGAAGTCGGTCTCGTGCCCCACGCCGCAGAGCACCGGCACCGGGCTGGCGGCGATGCAACGCACCAGCGCCTCGTCGTTGAAGGCCCAGAGGTCTTCCAACGCCCCGCCCCCACGCACCAGCAGAATTACGTCCAAGGGTGGCAAGCCTTCGGCCGGTGCAGACGCGAACGCGCCGAGGCGGTTCAAGGCCTGTACCAACTCGGCTGGGGCCTGCGCCCCCTGGACCGAAGCTGGAGCCAGCAGCACCGGGATGTGCGGCACCCGCCGACGCAACGCGGTAACCACGTCGTGCAAGGCCGCGGCGCCGAGGGAGGTGACCAAGCCGATGGCACGGGGCATTGCCGGCAGTGGGCGTTTGCGGCGGGTGTCGAACAGGCCTTCTTGTTCAAGGCGTGCCTTGCGGCGTAAAAACTCCTCAAACAAAGCGCCCTGCCCGGCCCGCCGCATGGATTCGACCACCAGCTGCAACTCGCCGCGAGCTTCGTACACACCCAGTCGGCCACGCACTTCCACCAGTTCCCCGTCGCGCGGCTCAAAGTCCATCAGGCTGGCAGCGCGGCGAAACATCGCGCAGCGCACCTGGCCTTGCGCGTCGCGCAAGGAGAAATAGCAGTGACCACTGGCAGCGCGGGCAAAACCAGTCAGTTCGCCCTGCACCGCCACCGGGTTGAAACGGGCCTCGAGTGCATCGGCGATGGCCTTGCACAGCGCGCCAACCGCCCAGATGCGACCCTCTGCAGGCAGAAGGCTGCTCATGCGGCTTCGCTGTCCACCAATGAAAGGGCGCAACCGGTCTGTTGGTGGGGCTTCATGACCCCTGTGCGAATGCTGATTTTGTGGTGTAAGTGCATGATTCCATTGAATTTTTTACTGCCTATTTCGACATCGTTTTGTCACAATCACGGTCTGGCGCGGTTCGGCGGACAGGGGGTGGCAGGTTTTTCACAAAGTTATCCACAGATTTTGTTGCTAAGCGCTCTTCGACCCTGTCCCGAAGCGTAGCGTGGTTTTGCACCAGACCATGGGGTGCGCCGGATGTGGCCGCCGGTGTCTGATGCCGTCGGCCTGTTTTTTTGGCCACAGTGGGGCTCAGGGTCACGGCGCCGGAGAGCGGGCGAAGCCGATGCATGTTGTACCGCCCCTATTTCTCCGAGAGTCGCGCAGTTGCGGGCGTCTTGCCGTCGAGGATAAGCACCACCACACCGTTGGTCCCAGCGGTTACCTTGACTTTGGCGCCTTTCAGTTCGACCAGTTGGCCATGGGCATCGACAGAAAGCCGAAACTGGGTTGGCTTGGCCACAATACTCAGCAGAGCGACGAGGGTCAGAGATATGAGTTTCATAAAATATCTTTTCGATTGCGTGGAGAATCCCGGAGCCGGTATGTGGACTCCTATAAGCACGCGCGCCTAGGGTCGTCGGAAATGAAGGTCGCGGCAACCACCGACGAGCGGTATCGCTGGGATAGCAACAAGGTCAGTACCAAATGGGCAGTCGATAGCACGCAAATCAGCAGAGAAGCGTCGTCCTGCACTCAGCTACGAACGCGGCAATTTGGTTCCTCCGGCTGGTCTGCCCCAAATCGCGGAGGGTATGCACGCCGGTCTGTTGAGCCGCCCGTTTGAAGCTGGCGCCCTTCATTGGCGCAGCAACCGCAGGCCATTGGCAACAACGAGCAGACTGGCGCCCATGTCGGCGAAGACCGCCATCCACATGGTTGCCGTGCCAAATACGGCGAGCACCAAGAACACACTTTTGATTCCCAGTGCCAAGCCGATGTTTTGACAGAGCACAGCGTGCGTCCGTTGCGAGAGCTGTACCGTCTCGGCAATGCGCTGCAGGTCGTTGTTCATGATCACCACGTCGGCGGCTTCGACGGCGGTGTCCGTGCCGGCACCGCCCATCGCAAAGCCGATGTCTGCCTGCGCGAGTGCGGGGGCGTCATTGATGCCATCGCCCGCCATGCCCGTCGCGCCGTAGCGCCGTTGCATGTCCTTGATGGCGGCCAGCTTCGCTTCTGGCGCCAAATCGCCCCGCGCATCCGCAATCCCTGCTTGAGCCGCCATGGCTTGGGCGGTCACGGTGTTGTCGCCCGTCAGCGTCACCGGCGTCACCCCGAGCGCCAGAAGGTCTGCCACCGCCTGTTTGGCGGAGGGCCGAATTGTGTCCGCCACGGCGAAGAGCGCCAGCACCCGGGTGTCGTCGGCCAACAGCGTGACCGTTCGGCCCTGCTGTTCGTGCACGGCCAACACCGCTTCAAGCTCAGGTGTGCACACACCGCGTTCGTGCACCGAGCGGTGGTTGCCCAAGATGAACGCTTCCCCGGCGACCGTGCCTGACACACCACGGCCTGGCAAGGCCGCAAACGCATCCACAGGCGCTGGCGCTGTCGCTGCCGCCAGGCCGAGGGCAATCGCTTTTGAGACCGGGTGGTCAGAACGCGATGACAAGCCGGCAGCCAGGAACGCTGCGGCAGTCGCATCGGCTTGGCCCCAGACCTGCCAGTTCACCAAGTTGGGTTTGCCTTCGGTGATGGTGCCGGTTTTGTCCAGAGCGACCGCCTTCAACCGCCGCGCCCCTTCCAGATAGACCCCGCCTTTGATCAGAATGCCGCGCCGCGCACCGGCAGACAGCCCGCTGACAACCGTGACGGGCGTGGAGATCACCAACGCACAGGGGCAGGCAATGACCAGCAAAACCAAGGCCTTGTACAAGGCCTCTTGCCAGGTCAGGCTGGTCAGGAACGGCATCACCACAGCGACGGCCACTGCCATGGCAAAAACGGCAGGTGTGTAAAGCGCTGCAAACCGGTCCACGAATCGCTGCGTGGGCGCGCGGGTTACCTGCGCTTGTTCCACGGCATGGATGATGCGCGCGAGCGTGGTGTTGTTGGCGGCGGCCGTCACCCGGACCGCCAATTCGCCCGTCGTGTTGACCGTACCCGCAAACACCGCGTCTCCGGGCGCTTTGTCCACCGGAATGGACTCACCCGTGACGGACGCCTGGTTGATGGCACTGTGGCCTTGGGTGACGACGCCATCCAGCGGCACGCGTGCGCCCGGCTTGAGGCGAACAATGGCCCCCAATGGCACCGCGCTCGCTGGCGTCGCAAGCCACTCGCCGTTGCCCGCCAACACCAGGGCCTCGTCGGGTGCCAGGGCCAGCAGCGCGTTGATGGCGTTGCGTGCGCGGTCAACGGCTTTGGCTTCGATCCACTCGGCAATCGCGTACAGCGCCATCACCATCGCGGCCTCGGGCCACTGGCCAATCAGAAACGCACCTGTGACGGCCACCGACATCAGGGCATTGATGTTGAGCTTGCGACGCCACAAAGCCACCAGCCCTTTTTTGTAGGTGCTGATGCCTGCGAGCCAGATCGCGAGCGCCGCGGCAGCCATGCCCGCGCCCTTCCATGCAGCCAAGTCGGGTGCCAAGTAGGCAATCGCCTCGGCGGCCATCGCGAAGGTCCAGGCAGCGGCCAGGCGGGCCATGCCACCCGGGTGTTCATGACCATGCTCTGTAACGCCTTCGCCACGGGCGGTTTCGCCAGCGTTGCCGCCCTCGGCAGGTTGGGGGTCAAAGCCTGCACGGCGAATGGCCGCCAGCGCCTGGCGTAGCGCGGCGTCTGTCGCGTCAATCGTCAGGGTGCGGTTGCCCAGTTGAAACCCCAGAGCGTGAATGCCATCAATCGACGCCAGGACCTGGCGGATTTCTGACTCCTCTGCACTGCAGTCCATGGACGGGATGCGGAAACGCTGCCCGCTCGCCATGGGCTGCGTCGCAGCGATCGCGGAGGCTTTAAACGAACAGCACTGGCTTGAGCCAGAGCCTTCGACCGTGTGCAGGGGGGTGTTGTGCAGTGCCATGCCATGATTGGAAACCTTGTAGCCACCTTAAAGTCAAGGGCCCAGTTTGATCACTCACCACACCCAAATGGCATGGCAACTTTTAGGGGAAACCAATGAAGATCAGTGAATTGGCCAAGGCAACCCAGACCCAGGCTGAGACGATTCGGTTTTATGAGCGAGAGGGCTTGCTGCCACAGGCGTCTCGTACCGAAGCCAACTACCGGTATTACGACGAATCCAGCATCCAGCGGTTGGCATTCATCCGGCATTGCCGGTCGCTGGACATGGCACTGGACGAGATTCGGACCCTTCTTCGTGTCAAAGATGCCCCCAACGAACAGTGCGGCGACGTGAACGCCCTGCTCGACGCGCACATTGGTCATGTTGCTACGCGCATTCGCGAGTTGAAAGCCATGGAGAAGACCCTGAAGGCCATGCGGCTCCAATGCCAGGAAACACACGCGGCGAAAGACTGCGGCATCCTGAACGGATTGGCTGTTGCGGCCACCAAGCCCGGACCGCCCAGACGACACCGTGCCCACATTCCCGGGACACACCGGTGAGATGACCACACACGGCCAGTCCAGCGGGTTCAACGACGGCCCGGCCGCCTCAGGCTCTTGGCGCATTGACGCCGTGCCTGTCGGCGATACGCCACGGGCTGCGTTGCGCCACGCAAAGCGGACTGGCGAAAGCGGCCTGATGTCTGGCCATGGCCCGGACTTTTCGGCCCTGACCGGCGGTCACGCTGGGTCATAATCCGCCACGTTGTCACCTGTGCGGAGTGCCCTTTGTTTTTGATCATACAAGC
>CAZANT010000084.1:0-997 GCA_964486575.1 uncultured Burkholderiaceae bacterium
AATGCTGGTCTGTGGCATGTCACTGGGTTACGCCGATGCCAGCGATCCGGTCAACGGCTTTCATACGCCGCGAGTGCCTGTGTCGGACTTCACGCGCTGGTTGGCGTGACGGTTGGGCCGACTGAGCTGGACTTTTTGGGCAGCGAAAAGTAAAAAGTTGCTCCCTCGTTCGGGGTGCCCTCGGCCCAGACCTGGCCGCCGTGGCGGTGAATCACACGTGCCACGGTGGCCAGTCCCACGCCAGTGCCCGGGTAATCCCGCTGGGAGTGAAGGCGCTGGAATATCTGGAACAAGCGATGGGCATAGGCGGGGTCAAACCCGGCGCCGTTGTCGGCCACCCAGTACACACAGCGCTCGCCTTCGTCTTGCCCACCGACAACGATCTGAGCGGGTGATTGGTGCTGGCTGTACTTCACAGCGTTGCCGATCAGGTTGTCAAACACCACCCGGAGCATGGCCGGGTCACACGGGCAGGGCGGCAACGTCTGGACGCTGATGGTGTCCAACTGCCACTCGGGCACATGGGCGCGCAGGGTGTTTTCAACCACCGCCTGGATGTCGGTGGGCACCACCTGCAACGGCTTGTGACCCAGTTTTGACAGCGCGTGCAGGGCATTGACCAGGTTGCTCATGTCTTGCCCGGCCTGGTCTACCCGCGTCAACAATCGTTTGGCCTCCGGCGGGAGTTGCTCGGCGTAGTCCAGCAGCAGCAGCTCAGAGAATGTCCGCATGGCTCGTACCGGTGCCAGCAGGTCGTGCGAGACCATGCTGGCAAAGCGGTCCAGATCGGTGTTGGCCTCCTGCAGCTCGGTGACGGCTTTTTCAAGTTCCCGCGTGCGCTCTTCCACGCGCGCCTCCAGGTTGAGCTGGGTGCGCACCCACTCAGCCTCACTTTGCCGCAGGCTGGTCAGCAGCCGGTTCAGCGACAGCCCCAACTGGCCACTGCCTGGCAGGTTGGCAGTGAGTTCCAGCCGACGCTCGCCCAAGGCCATGTGGT
>CAZANT010000084.1:1007-8918 GCA_964486575.1 uncultured Burkholderiaceae bacterium
TGGTTGGCTGCTGTGGCCATCACTTTCATTGGCCGCGTGATACGGCCAGCCAACCACCAACCTGCCATTGCCAGCGCGAGTGAGGCCAGACCAACCACCAGCATCATCCGGCGGTCAAAATCCCGCATCTTCACCGTCAGTACCGACTCTGGCACCTGCAAGCTGACTTGCCAGGCCAGGCTTTGTGTGTCGCCGCGACCCGTGACATTGGCTGTGCATTGCATGAAGGTGCTCACCGGCGCGGCTTGACGCAAGCCACATTGGCCGGGCTGCACGGGTGGTGTGGGAGCTACGTCGGCAGGCGTCAATGGCTGCCCGCTTTGTGTGCTCAGCAGTACGCTCAGCTGGCTAGCAAACGGGGCATTGGCAGGCGATCCCACGATCCCCTCGCGTAACGTCGTTCGCCAGGCATCGCCCAACATCACCACCACCCGGCCGTTGGCCGATCGGGTGTTTTGGCTCGATGGGGTTGCCGGGTCGCCCCCCATGGAGGTTTTGTCGGGGAAAGGCGCGGCCAGCAGCACCCCCCAGGGGTTGCCGTTGCCACCGGTGGGCGGCGACGCGGGCCATTCCAGTGCATGCTGGTCGCTGACAAACGGTGCTTGGGCGCTGCGTTGGAACCACGTCGCCGACGCCGCGTTCTCGCCAAGGGCAATCGGTGTCGTGGATGCCAGGATCTGGCCCTCTGCGCCAAGGACGGCCAGCCAGGCTACGCCTTCTCGCAGGTGAGACGCAAGCAAGTCCTGGAGCGCGGGTGTGTGGTGGAGCCCCATCTCAGTGGCATTACCAAGTGCGTTGGCCAGCACGCTGACGTCCCGCTGCTGGACTGCCAGTGCGTTCGAGATTCTCACAGCGGCGCTGTTGGTGGCACGCAGCAGGGTGTTGGTGGTGGTTTCAGCCGCTTCAGCCGCGACCATTTGGCGGATCAGCACGCTGCAAAGCAGCAACACCCCAATGGATAGAGTTGCGAACAGCAGGGCGATTTTGATGCGCATAAGAGTCAAATCAAGGTCGGCGCACACAAGCGTTGCAGCACGGTACGGAGTTGTACACCAGTCTGCCAGGGCTTGTTCATCACAATAGACCGGCTGTTTCGGCCAATCTTTCGTGGCAGGTCGATCCAGACTTGGACGCAGTGCCGGTTCCGGGTGTCAAAATGCAAACCTAACGGTCATGCGCTGTGGCCGTCCGGTACGTTGGCGCCGTTGTATCCGCCATCTCCTAGCCCTGGTTCCGCTGAAATGACCCAAGCCAAAATCCTCATCACCCGCGCGGTGTTTCCTGAAGTCATCGCCGCACTGCAAGCCGATTTTGTGGTCACTGCGAATCAAAACGACACGGTATGGACCAAAGAGCAGCTGATCGCTCAGCTCCAAGGCCACGACGGCGCGCTGACCACCGGCAGCGAACGCATCGACGCTGAGGTGCTTGCGGCATGCCCGCAGCTCAAGATTGCTGCCAACATGGCGGTGGGCTACAACAACTTCGACCTTGCGGCCATGACGGCGCACGGCGTGCAAGGCACCAATACCCCCGATGTGCTGACCGACACCACCGCCGACTTTGGGTTTGCGCTGCTGATGGCCACGGCCCGCCGCCTTACCGAAAGCGAGCATTACCTGCGCCGCGGCGAGTGGACCAAGTGGCGTTATGACATGTTCATGGGCAGCGACATTCATGGTGCCACATTGGGCATTCTTGGCATGGGCCGGATCGGCCAAGGCATCGCCCAACGCGGTGCGCGCGGCTTCGGCATGAAGGTGATCTACCACAACCGCTCACGGCTCGACGTGATGGCCGAAGCGCGCTGCCAGGCCAATTACGTCAGCAAGCAGGAGTTGCTGGAGCGTGCCGACCACCTGGTGCTGGTGCTGCCGTACTCGGCCGAGTCGCACCACTGCATCGGCGCAGCCGAATTGGCACAGATGAAGTCCAGCGCGACCTTGGTCAACATTGCGCGCGGCGGCATAGTGGACGACGCTGCGCTGGCGGCCGCACTGAAGGCCCGAACCATCGCCGCCGCCGGGCTGGATGTTTTTGAAGGTGAGCCCACAGTTCACCCGGACCTGTTGACATTGCCCAACGTGGTGCTGACGCCGCACATCGCGAGCGCCAGCGGCCCCACGCGTCTGGCCATGGCCCGGCTGGCGGCAGACAACCTCGTTTCCTTCTTCAAGCACAACACCGTGCTGACCCCGGTGAACACCGTCGTCCGAGCTGCGCCATAAGCAATGGCGACCTCATTGCTTTCCGATTCCCCGTGGTTGTGGGTACTGTTGGCCCTGTGTGTGTTCAATGGGGTTTTGCTGCTGGTGCTGATGCTGCGCAAGCCGGGCGATGTGGTGCCTTCCGCGCTGCTCGGCAACCTTGCCGCCAGCAACGAGCGGCTGGAGCGTGAACTGCGGCACGACATCAACGAATCGGCTCGCAACGGCCGGCAGGAGTTGGGTAACAACCTCGCTAGCTTTCAGCAAGCGCTGGTGCTGCAAAGCGCCGAAGCGATTCGCACCCAAAACAGCCAGATCGACGCTTTTGGCCAGCAGCTGGCGCTGCTGCAGAAGACCCTGTCGGACACACTGACCACGCAGCTTCACAACCTGAGCGAGTCCAACGCCCGCCGCATCCACGAGGTGCGGGCCACGCTTGAGACCCAACTGGCCCAGCTGCAGCAAACCAACATTGCCAAGCTCGACGAGATGCGCAAGACGGTCGACGACAAGCTTCAGCACACGCTGGAGACCCGGCTCGGCGAAAGCTTCAAGCAGGTCGCTGACAGGTTGGAGCAAGTGCACAAGGGTCTGGGGCAGATGCAGAGCCTGGCTCAGGGCGTGGGCGACCTGCAGCGGGTGTTGACCAACGTGAAGACGCGCGGCATGTTCGGCGAGGTGCAACTCGAGGCGTTGCTGGAGCAGGTGTTGACCACCGAACAGTACGGCAAACAAATTGAGACCAAGCCCCGCAGCAACCAGCGGGTGGACTTTGCGGTGCGTTTCCCAGGTCGCAGCGCCGACGGCGCCCCGGTGTGGCTGCCAATCGATGCCAAGTTCCCGCGCGATGACTATGAACGCCTGCTGGATGCCCACGAGCGGGCCGATGCCTTGGGCGCAGAAGCAGCGGCCAAAGCGCTGGAAGTCCGTATCCGTACCGAAGCGAAATCGATTGCCGAGAGCTACCTGGCACCACCGCACACGACCGACTTCGCGATCCTGTTTCTGCCGATTGAAAGCCTCTATGCCGAGGTGCTGCGACGACCTGGGCTGATGGACAGCCTGCAGCGTGACTTCCGCGTCACGCTGGCAGGCCCGACCACTTTACTGGCGATGCTCAACAGCCTGCACATGGGTTTTCGTACCCTGGCGCTGGAGCGGCAGGCTTCGGAAGTGTGGAAGGTGCTGGGCGCGGTCAAGACCGAGTTCGACCGCTACGGCACCTGGGTTGAGAAAATCCGAGAGCAGGTGCGCAAGGCCTCCGACACACTGGAAAACGCCACCACCCGCACCAACCAGATGCGCCGTGCCTTGAAGGTGGTCGAAGCATTGCCCGACGCCGAGTCCCAGACCCTGCTGCCAGCAGCCGGCGACGCCGATGACGGCCCCGCCTGAGGGGCCGTCGGCCTCAGGCCGATTGGTAGAACTTCTGAATCGCGTCCCAGGCAGCCTGCGGGTCGTCTAAGTACTGGAACAGCCCCAGGTCGGCTTCTGAAATAGCGCCTTCTTCCACCAGCACCTCCGGGTTGAACAGCCTTTTCCAGTAGTCGGTGCCAAACAGAATGACGGGCACCGGTTTGGCTTTTTTGGTCTGAATCAGCGTGATGGTCTCGAACAGCTCGTCCAGCGTGCCGAAGCCGCCAGGAAAAGCCACCAGCGCTTTGGCGCGCATCATGAAATGCATTTTGCGCAGCGCAAAGTAGTGGAACTTGAAACTCAGGCTGGGAGTGATGTAGGGGTTCGGCGCTTCTTCCCTGGGGAGCGCAATCGACAAGCCGACGCTGCGGCCGCCCGCTTCGTGCACGCCCCGGTTGGCGGCTTCCATGATGCCCGGACCGCCGCCGGTGCAGACAAACAGCTGTTCGCTCGCAGGTCGGCCTGCGCAGTGGCGAGCTACCAGGCCGCCAAAAGCGCGGGCTTCTTCATAGTGGCGCGAATTGCGGAGCAGGGTGCGGGCCCGCGCGATGGTCGCTTCGTCCCGCGTGATTTCAGCCTGCGCCAGCAGTGCGCGGGCGTTTTCTTCGCTGCAGAACCGCGCACTGCCAAACACCACGACGGTGTTCTCGATGCCTTGCTCATGCTGCGCCAGATCTGGCTTCAGCAGTTCCAGCTGGAAGCGGATACCGCGTGTCTCCCGGCGCAGCAGGAATTCCGGGTCGGCAAAGGCCAGACGTGACGGGTCGGCAGCCAACGGCGTGCCCGCTTCCGAGTGCGATTGCAGGGTGGCCCAGGCGTCGGCCAGGCGGCGTTCTTTCCAGTATTCGATTTGTTCCATGGGGCGATTGTGCGCGGGCCGGGTTGCAGTGAACGGACGGGATGCCCAGGAAAAAGGCCCCAATCGGGGCCTTCGAAGTGCAGGGCGTGTGGGAAGCTCAGACGCGCTTGCGGTATTCACCGGTGCGGGTGTCGATTTCAACCCGGTCACCCTGGGCAACAAAAATTGGCACGCCGATTTCGAAGCCGGTCGCGATCTTGGCAGGTTTGAGCACCTTGCCAGAGGTGTCGCCCTTGACGGCGGGCTCGGTCCAGGTGATCTCTCGCTCAACGCTGGTCGGCAGTTCGACAGAGATCGCCTTGCCGTCATAGAACACCACTTCAACCGCCATGCCGTCTTCGAGGTAGTTCAGGGCATCACCCATGTTCTCGGCCTCCACTTCGTACTGGTTGTACTCGGCGTCCATGCAGACGTACATGGGATCGGCGAAGTAGGAGTAGGTGCATTCCTTTTTGTCGAGGATGACCTGGTCCATCTTGTCGTCGGCCTTGAAGACGACTTCGGTGCCGAAGTTGGCGATCAGGCTTTTGAGCTTCATGCGCACGGTGGCGGAGTTGCGGCCACCGCGGCTGTATTCAGTTTTCAGCACGACCATTGGGTCTTTGCCGTGCATGATGACGTTACCGGCACGGATTTCTTGAGCGATTTTCATGGCGTTACAGGAGAGTAGGCCGCTGGCGCGGCGAAGTGACTGAGGGCTGCTGCAACTAACCAGCGTGGTGCCGGCTTGGCCGATTCAGCAAAGCCTTGAATTTTAACGGTTTTCAGCCACGAAACCCAGCAGTTGTGTGGTCAGGTCGGTCTGTGCCAGCAGTTCACGGCGGGATTCCAAGGCGAACTGGGCCCATCTTGCCCAGTCGGGTGGCGGTAATAACGATTGGCGAACGCCGTTCCAAGCCCGATGAAAGTCCTGCAGTGTGACCGGCGCACGCACCTGGTCCAGAAAGGCCTGCAGTTTGGTGTGGTGGGCATTGTCGTGTTGGGGGTAGATCTGCCAGACGAACGGCTTGCCTGCCCACAAGGCGCGCACCAGCGAATCTTCACCGCGCACGAAATTGAGGTCGCAGGCCCAGAGCAGGTGGTCGAATTCGGTCTGCGGTAGCGCTGGCAAGTATGAAATTGATAGCGAACCAATGAGTTTTCGCAGGGGCTCTGGGCTATTTTTATCGTTAATCCAGGCCAGAACAGCCTGTTGGGGCCTGCCGAAGGCCACCAGCAATCGGGTGGGCGTGGTGTCTTTGGCCAGCCAATCCAGCCAGGCGCCCAGCGCATCGGGTTCGTAGCAAAACAGCGAGACCAGGCGCTCACCGTGCCAGCCAATATTCTGACGTTGCAGCCAGGCGGTACGGTCAAACTCCGCCTGCCGTGCCAGCAGTTCGGGTTCACGCAGCAGGCCACCGGTACCCGCTGTGAACCCTGGGTAAAAAAAGCGTTTGGTCAGTCCGGCGCCGGGACCGTGCAGCACCGGCGACGGCAGACGGTGGTTACGGGCTGCGTACGGCTCTGCAGTCAGGTACTCCAGATTCAGCCAGACGGGAGGGCGCGGCAGGCGCGCCATCCGCTTGGCAAACCCAGCCGGCAGCTCGCATCCAAAGGCCTCCACCACCACATCGTCCGGCTCAGCGTCAGCCCCGCTGGTGTTGTGGGGCCATGGCAATGCGGTGACACCGGCACAGCCCGAAGGCGCCATCCAGGGCAGGGCGGACAGGTCGTCTGCCCACAAGCGTACCTTTTCGCCCCGCTGAGCGAGGTCGGCGGCCAGCCGCCAACACACGCCGATGTCGCCATGGTTGTCGATGACTTTGCAGAAAATATCCCAGCGCATGCCCATCCCCTCGTCCTGGATTGTCCACAATACAGCCCATGGATTCCGCTGCCGAACCGCGCCCTGACGCACCTACCGACACCCTTCCCCATTCCGCGCAGTTGTTGAGCGAAGTGGCGGCCTTGCCATCGCTGCCTGGCGTGTACCGCTACTTCGACGCCGACAACCAGCTGCTGTATGTGGGCAAGGCGCGTGACCTAAAGAAGCGTGTGTCGAGCTATTTCCAGAAAAACCACGGGGGTACCCGTATCGGTCACATGGTTGGCAAGATCGTGCGTTTGGAGACCACCGTGGTGCGCTCCGAGGCCGAGGCGCTGCTGCTGGAAAACAACTTGATCAAGACCTTGAACCCGCGGTTCAACATCTTGTTTCGGGACGACAAAAGCTATCCTTACCTGAAAATCACCGGGCCCGGCACGGCTTCATCCACCGGGGCGGCGGCTTTCCCGCGGGTGGCCTACTACCGCGGCGCTGTCGAAAAAAGGCACCGCTACTTTGGACCTTACCCGAGCGCCTGGGCGGTAAAAGAGTCGATCCTGCTGCTGCAAAAGGTGTTCCGCTTGCGCACCTGCGAGGACACGGTGTTTTCCAACCGAACCCGGCCTTGCCTGCTCTACCAGATCAAGCGCTGCTCTGCCCCGTGCGTCGCGCACATAGCGCCCGAGGCTTATGCGCAAGACGTGGCCAACGCGGAGGCATTCCTGAGGGGTGAAACGCAGGGTGTGCTGTTGACGTTAGAGGCGCGCATGCGTGAGCATGCCGAACGGCTGGAGTTTGAACAGGCGGCCGACATCCGCAACCAGGTTTCGGCCCTGTCGCGGGTACTGCACCAGCAGTCGGTAGAGACCGGTGTGGACAACGACGCCGACATTCTCGCTGTGCAGGTGCAAGGAGGCAAAGCCTGCGTCAACCTGGCGGTGGTGCGAGGCGGACGCCACTTGGGTGATCGCGCCTTCTTTCCAGTGCATGTGGAGGACGCAGCCAGCATGCGACAGGCCGACGAACCTTCTGAAGGGGGTGAAGCCGAGGTCGCGGTGCCCGTGGAGCAACTGGTACTCGAAGCCTTCATTGCCCAGCATTACATCGACGTGCTGCCACCGCCGGCGCTGATCACCGGCACGCCGGTCAGCAAGGCGCTGGTGAATGCGCTGTCAGGACAGGCAGGTTACCGCATCAGCGCGGTACATAACCCACGCGAGCAGCGTCGCATTTGGCTGGAGATGGCGCAGAAGAACGCCGGTATCCAACTTGCCCGCCTGTTGGCCGAAGAGGGCTCACAACAAGCGCGGACCCGTGCCTTGGTGACCGCGCTGGACATGGCGCCCGACAGTTTGGACGAACTCCGCATCGAATGTTTTGACATTTCGCACACAGCGGGTGAAGCCACGCAGGCGTCGTGCGTGGTATTTCACCATCACAAGATGCAAAGCAGCGAGTACCGCCGCTACAACATCGAGGGCATCACCCCGGGCGACGACTATGCCGCCATGCGACAGGTACTGCTGCGACGCTACGGCAAGCTGGCCGAAGCGGCGGCGCACGACCCGAGCAGCAAGGCCATGCCCGACATCGTGCTGATCGACGGCGGCAAAGGGCAGGTGAGC
>CAZANT010000085.1:0-8827 GCA_964486575.1 uncultured Burkholderiaceae bacterium
CAGGCCATCCTGGGCCTGCGCAAGAACCTCGGCCTGTTCGCCAACTTCCGCCCCGCCATCTGCTACCCCGAGTTGGTCGGGGCGTCCAGCCTCAAGCCCGAGATCATTTCGGGCTTGGACATCCTCATCATCCGCGAACTGACCGGCGACATTTACTTTGGGCAACCACGTGGTCGCCGCACCGCGGTGGATGGTCACTTCCCAGGCAGCGAGGAAGCCTTCGACACCATGCGCTACTCGCGGCCGGAAATCGAGCGCATCGCCCATGTGGCCTTCCAGGCTGCCCGCAAGCGCAACAAAAAAGTCACCAGCGTCGACAAAGCCAACGTGCTGGAAACCTTTCAGTTCTGGAAAGACGTGGTCACCGAAGTTGGCAAAGACTACCCCGACGTGGCGCTGGACCACATGTATGTGGACAACGCAGCCATGCAGTTGGTCAAGGCGCCAAAAAAGTTCGATGTGGTGGTCACTGGCAACATGTTCGGCGACATCCTGTCGGACGAAGCGTCCATGCTCACCGGCTCCATCGGCATGCTGCCGTCGGCCAGTCTGAACACCCAAAACCAAGGCCTGTACGAGCCCAGCCACGGCAGCGCTCCGGACATCGCGGGCCAGGGCATCGCCAACCCGTTGGCTACAATACTGTCTGCTGCCATGATGCTCCGTTTTTCACTCAACCAACCCGAAGCCGCCGACCGCATTGAAACTGCGGTGCAAAGTGTGCTCGCGTCTGGTTTGCGCACGGTCGACATCTGGTCCGAAGGGACCACCAAAGTCGGTACCCGTCAGATGGGTGACGCGGTTGTGGCCGCCATCACCAAAACCATTACCAAGGGCTAGTCAAGCTCCGGTTCGTCGCGCCCTCCCCGGCCCTGACGAGCCGGGCAGAGAAGAGTTTTTACTTCGAAAGGGCAATCGCGATGAGCAAGGTAGGAAATCTGGTCGGCCTCGTGGGCTGGCGTGGCATGGTTGGTTCGGTCCTGATGGACCGCATGCAGGCGGAGGACGACTTCGCCCTGATCGAGCCGGTGTTTTTCTCCACCTCCAACGCCGGTGGCAAAGCCCCGGCTCAGGCCAAAAACGAAACCACGCTGAAAGATGCCTACGACATCGAGGCGTTGAAGCGGTGCGACATCGTCATCACGGCGCAAGGGGGTGACTACACCTCCGAGGTCTTCCCCAAGCTGCGTGCCGCGGGCTGGAACGGTCACTGGATTGACGCCGCCTCCACCCTGCGAATGCAGAACGATGCCGTCATCGTCCTCGACCCGGTCAATCTGCCAGTGATCGAGGCCTCGCTGGCCAAAGGCGGCAAAAACTGGGTCGGCGGCAACTGCACTGTGAGCTGCATGCTGATGGGTGTGGGTGCGTTGTACAAGGCCGGCTTGGTCGAGTGGATGAGCACCCAAACCTACCAGGCCGCCAGCGGCGGCGGCGCCCAGCACATGCGTGAACTGCTCACCCAGTACGGCACACTGAACGCGGAGGTCAAAGCCCTGCTGGACGACCCCAAGAGTGCGATTTTGGAAATCGACCGCAAGGTCATCGCCAAGCAGCGCAGTTTGTCAGCCAGCGAAACGGCCAACTTTGGCGTGCCCCTGGGCGGCTCGCTGATCCCTTGGATCGACAAGGACTTGGGCCTTGGCAAAAACCGGGATGAGCCCGGTTGGGGCACGTCCAAGGAAGAGTGGAAAGGCATGGCCGAAACCAACAAGATTTTGGGCCAGGGCGAGGGTTTCGGCACTGCAGCCGTGCCAGTGGACGGCTTCTGTGTGCGTGTGGGAGCGATGCGTTGCCACAGCCAAGCCCTGACTTTCAAACTCAAGAAGAACGTGCCGGTGGCCGATATTGAAGCCATGATCGCCGCCGACAACGCCTGGGTCAAGGTCGTGCCGAACACCCGCGAAGCCACCATTCAAGACCTGACACCGGTGGCGGTCACAGGCACCATGACGATCCCCGTGGGCCGGATCCGCAAACTGGCGATGGGCGAGGAGTACGTCGGCGCCTTCACGATCGGTGACCAACTGCTGTGGGGCGCGGCCGAACCCCTGCGCCGCATGCTGCGGATCTTGCTGGCAGCCTGAACGGCGGCGTGGAAACTGGCGCCCGGCGCGGCGCGCAGAGGTTGCCCAAGCTAGCAGCAATGCGCGCCACTACTACTTTGGTTGTATATTTTTAGCGTCTTCTTTTGCCACAATCGCGGTGCGTTGGTGTACAAACAATGCAAGCAGATTAATTTTTAGGGACCTATGACAACAATGGCATCCAAGTCCGCGCGCAGCCCAGGCCGACCGGCAGCCGGTGGTGGGCACGTTATGCGACCTCTCAGCGCGCTGGCCTTGGCTCTGAGCCTGGCGTGGGGACAAGCGCACGCATTGTCTTTGGGCCGCTTGTCCGTCCAATCTGCGCTCGGAGAACCCTTGCGCGCAGAGATTGCGATACCCGACATCACGCCAGATGAAGCGGCCAGCCTGAAGGCCACGCTGGCCTCGCCCGAGGCTTTCAAGGCCGCTGGTGTGGAGTACAACCCGGGCTTGGCCAACGTCCGTGTGGTGTACGAACAACGGGGAGAAGGACGGGCTGCGTTGGTCTTGACCACCAACCGCCCCCTGAACGAGCCTTTTCTAGACCTGATTCTTGAAGCCAACTGGGCCAACGGCAAGATATCTCGCGACTACACCCTGTTGCTTGACCCACCGGTTCTCAAAGCCGCCGTCCCTGCCAGCCAACCTGCCCCAGTGACCGAAGCGGTCGTCCCCCCGGTGCGCGACGCAACCGCGGCACCGCCTGCCACAGCCCGGGCACCTGCGCCGCAACCGGTCCAGCCCCGGCCTGGTCGGGCACCCGCGCCTCCGGCTGTCGCCCCCGCACCGGCGGCCATCGCCGCGCCGAACGTGGGCAACGGCACCGCCCAACAGATCGTTGTCAAACCGGGCGACACCGCTGGCCGGATTGCTGCAGCGAGCAAGCCCACTGGCATCTCCTTGGATCAAATGCTGGTGGCGCTTCTAGGCGCTAACCCACAAGCCTTCATTGAACGCAATGTCAACCGCTTGCGTGCTGGCGCGGTGCTGACCTTGCCGACCGCGGAACAGGCGTCCGCCACCCCGCCCCAACAGGCCAGGCAGGCCATCGTGGCGCAGAGCCGGGACTTCAACGCATTCCGTGCGAAGTTGGCAGCCAATGTCCCTGCTGTGCCCGTGACGGGTTCGTCTCGGCAGTCGACAGGCAAACTGGATGCAAGGGTGGAGGACAAGCAGGCTTCCGCCACCACGCCCGACAAGCTCCAGCTTTCCAAGGGCAGCGTGGCAGCGGGTGGCAAGAGCACCCCCGAAGACGCTCTGGCCAAGAACCTGGAAAGCCAAGCCGCGGCAGCCCGTACCGCCGAGTTGAACAAAAACCTGGAGGACCTGGCCAAGGCGACCGGCAAAACGGCACCGGCAGGCACCACTGCGGCGCCTGCAGCGGCACCTGGCAGCGCAGCATCGGCCAGCGGGGTGCCCATCGCGGCCACCGCGCCAGCAAGTACCCCTGCGTCCACCCCGTCGCAGCCCGCCGCCAGCGCGCCTGAAACGGGTGAAGCTTCCAAGCCGGTTCCCGTGGCGGCGGCCCCCGTCAAGGCTCCGAAGCCCGCGGCGGTGGAGTCAGAAGACTTTTTGGCCAACTATGGTTTCCTGCTGGGCCTTGGCGCCTTGCTGGCCCTGCTCGGCGCCTTGGCCCTGTTCCGGTCCCGACAGCGCCGACGCGAGAGTCGGCCCAGTGCGTTCATGGACAGCCTGGTTCAGGTAGACCCGATGTACGGCTCCAGCGGCGGCCAGCGCATCGACACGCGGGAAAAAGACAGTGGCGCCTCCTCCATGGGTTTCTCACCCAGCCAGCTGGATGCTGCGGCCGACGTGGACCCGGTGGTGGAAGCTGAGGTTTATTTGGCGTACGGCCGGGACGTGCAGGCCGAAGAAATCCTCAAGGAAGCCATGCGGACCTACCCCACGCGGGTGTCCATCCATGTGAAACTGGCAGAGATTTACGCCAAACGCCGCGATACGAAGTCCTTTGAGGCTGCGTCCAGTCAGGTTGCAGCATTGACCCAGAGTGCGGGTCCCGACTGGGCTCATGTCCAAGCACTCCACCAGCAATTGGACCCTTCCGTTGCAGCACTGCCGACCGACCTTGCCCCATCCCCCGCACCCGTGCCAGTTGCTTCGCCAAGTCCTGCGCCGACACCACCGGCCGAGCCGCCGGTACCTGCGCCCGTTCCGACAGCGGCCGTGGCCATTGCACCCTCTGCAGCAGCCAATGACTTGCCGCCGTTGGACTTGGATCTGGCGTTTCCACCGCCGGCCAAACCCGCGCCCACGGCAGCACCTGCTGAAGCCGACCGCATGGCATCCATCACAGCAGCCGCGCCCGCGCCGCTGGACATGCTGGACTTCAAGCTCGACCAACTCGACGCGGTTTCCACTCCTGAAAGCACGCCGCTCAAGAGTGGCGTGAGCGCAGAGCGCCTGGAGGTCAAGCTCGAACTGGCCAGCGAATTCATGGCCATTGGCGATGACGAAGGCGCGCGCGCTCTGGTTCAGGAGGTGCTGGCGGAAGCCACCGGCGACCTGAAAGCGCGCGCGCAGAAACTGCTGAGCAGCCTGCGCTGAACCGGTTTCGCTTGAGAATCGCCCTCGGCATCAGCTACAACGGCAGCGCCTACCAAGGCTGGCAGAGCCAGCTCAGTGGCCTCACGGTCCAAGACAAGCTGGAGGCGGCGCTGGCGCAATTTGCGACCCAGCCCATCTCCACCTTGTGCGCTGGACGCACCGATGCCGGGGTGCATGGTCTGATGCAGGTGGTGCACTTTGACACCGAGGTGCAGCGAGAGGCGCCATCGTGGGTGCGTGGTACCAACCGCTTTCTGCCTGCCGACATTGCAGTGCAATGGGCACAGCCGGTGCCCGACAGTTTCCATTGCCGCGCCAGCGCCACCGCCCGCCGTTACAGCTATGTGCTGCTCGAATCGCCGGTTCGCCCGAGCGTTGAGGCCGGCCGCGTCGGCTGGGTGTTCCGTTCGCTCGACGGTGACGCGATGCAACAGGCTGCACAACACCTTCATGGCGAGCATGACTTCAGCTCATTCCGAGCGTCCTCCTGCCAGGCAAAGTCCCCGGTGAAGACCCTGGCCCCGATTCGCATCCAGCGACGCGGGACGTCCCAGGGCACTGCGTACTGGCGGTTCGACTTTGAAGCCAATGCCTTTTTGCATCACATGATCCGCAACCTCATGGGTTGCTTAGTGGCTGTGGGCCAAGGTGCGCAACCACCGGACTGGATGCGCACGGTGCTGGCGGCGCGCGACCGCGATGCCGCCGCCCCGACCTTTTCGCCCGACGGTCTGTACTTCCTGGGCCCGGTCTACGATGCCCACTGGGGCTTGCCCACTCGCACGGCTGCGTATGATTGGTTGCCATGACCCGAACCCGAATCAAGATTTGTGGCCTGACGCGCGAGCAGGACGTTGACGCTGCGGTCGGCGCCGGTGCCGATGCGGTTGGTTTTGTGCTGTACCCCCCCAGCCCGCGCTACGTGAGCATCCAGCGTGCCGCCGAACTGATCCGCCGGTTGCCACCGTTCGTGACCCCGGTCCTGCTTGTGGTGAACGAAGATGCTATGAAAATAAGAGCATTCTCATCAGAAATACCGCAGGCTCTGCTGCAATTTCATGGTGACGAGTCGCCCGAGGCCTGCCTGCAAGCCACAGAACAGGGCCGGAAGCCCTATTTGCGTGCTGCCCGGATCCCCTTGGGGGAAGCTGCAACGCAGTTCGACCTCGTAAAATACGCCCAAGATTATTCACAGGCCCAAGCCATCCTCCTTGACGCCCACGTCGAAGGGTTTGGTGGCGGTGGCAAGGTATTCAATTGGTCACTGCTTCCTCCAAGCGTCAACGCTCACCTCGTCTTGAGTGGTGGACTCACGCCTGCAAACGTGGGCGATGGCATGCGGGAGCTGCGACCACGGTGCACCACACTGGCGGTTGACGTCAGTTCCGGCGTCGAGGAAGCCAAGGGCCTCAAAAGCGCCGCCAAGATTGAGCAATTCGTCGCAGCCGTACGGGCTGCAGACGCCCAATTCACCCGATAACCGCCCCTGCCGCCTGCGTGTGGGGGCACCAAGCAGGCCCCATGAACACCTACCAACAACCCGACTCCAGCGGCCACTTCGGCGTCTATGGGGGCAGCTTCGTCAGCGAAACGCTGACCCACGCCATCAACGAGTTGCGCGCAGCCTATGCTCAATACCAGCACGACCCGGTGTTTCTGGCTGAGTTCAAGTCGGAGCTGAAGCACTTTGTGGGACGGCCTTCACCGGTCTACCATGCGGCCCGAATGAGCCGCGAACAGGGTGGCGCGCAGATCTACCTCAAACGTGAGGACCTGAACCACACCGGCGCCCACAAGATCAACAACACCATTGGCCAGGCGATGCTGGCCAAGCGCATGGGCAAGCCCCGCGTGATCGCCGAGACCGGTGCCGGCCAGCACGGCGTGGCCACGGCCACCATCTGCGCGCGCTACGGCATGGAGTGCGTGGTCTACATGGGCAGCGAGGACGTCAAGCGCCAGAGCCCCAACGTCTACCGCATGAAGCTGCTGGGTGCCACCGTGGTGCCTGTAGAGTCCGGCAGCAAAACGCTGAAAGACGCGTTGAACGAAGCCATGCGCGACTGGGTGGCCAATGTGGACAACACGTTCTACATCATCGGTACCGTGGCCGGACCGCACCCCTACCCGATGATGGTGCGCGATTTTCAAAGCGTGATCGGCGAGGAATGCCTGTTGCAGATGCCGGAATTCACCGGAGGCCCACAGCCTGATGCGGTGATCGCCTGTGTCGGCGGTGGCAGCAACGCGATGGGTATCTTTTACCCCTATATCAACCACACCGGTACGCGCCTGATCGGAGTGGAAGCGGCGGGTGAGGGCATGGACAGCGGCAAACACTCGGCGTCACTGCAACGCGGTCTGCCTGGTGTATTGCACGGCAACCGCACCTATGTGCTGCAAAACGACGATGGCCAGGTGACCGAAACGCACAGCATCAGCGCTGGCCTGGACTACCCCGGCGTTGGCCCGGAACACGCGTTCCTGAAAGACATCGGCCGGGCAGAGTATGTCGGCATCACCGATACCGAAGCCCTGGCGGCTTTCCACTACCTGTGCCGCACCGAAGGCATCATTCCGGCGCTCGAGTCCAGCCACGCGGTGGCCTACGCGCTGAAGCTCGCAAAAACAATGCGGGCTGACCAGTCGATTCTTGTCAACCTGTCTGGCCGTGGTGACAAGGACATCGGCACCGTGGCCGACCTCAGCAACGCCGACTTCTACTGCCGGCCGAGCTGCAAGGGACAAGCTGTCAAAGGCGGCGAGTACACCGTGAAAGTGGTGAAATGAGCCGTATCAGCACCACCCTGGAACGCTTGAAGTCCCAAGACCGCACGGCGCTGATTCCCTATGTCACCGCCGGCTTTCCTTTCCCAGGCATCACGCCCGCGCTGATGCACGGCATGGTGGACGCCGGTGCCGACATCATCGAACTCGGTGTGCCGTTTTCTGACCCCAGTGCCGATGGACCGGTGATCCAGCTGGCGGGCGAAAAAGCCCTCGCCTTTGGCATCGGCCTGGCCCAGGTACTTCAAATGGTGCGCGACTTTCGTACCACCAACACCGCCACGCCCGTGGTGCTGATGGGGTATGCCAACCCGCTTGAACGGTACGACATCAAACATGGCGCCGACGCCTTCATCCGGGACGCCGCTCAAGCCGGGGTGGATGGTGTACTGGTAGTGGACTACCCGCCCGAGGAGTGTGAAGCCTTCGCGGCCAAGCTGCGTGCGCACCAGATGGACCTGATCTTTCTGCTCGCGCCGACGAGCACCGAGGCGCGCATGGCGCAAATCCAAAAAGTGGCCAGCGGCTACGTTTACTATGTGTCGCTCAAAGGCGTGACAGGCGCAGGCACGTTGGACGTGGACGCGGTGGCCGCCATGCTCCCACGCATCCGCCAGCATGTGCACGTGCCAGTCGGCGTCGGTTTCGGCATCCGCGACGCCGCCACGGCCAGAGCCATTGGTGCGGTGGCCGACGCGGTGGTGATTGGCAGCAAAATCATCCAGCTGATTGACGGTCAGCCGGAAGATCAGGTGGTCTCCACCGCCGCTGCATTCCTCCGGGACATCCGGACCGCGCTCGATTCATAATCCACCCCATCACCGCCACGGAGATCGCCCCATGAGCTGGCTCGAAAAACTGCTGCCCCCAAAGATTCAACCCACCGATCCGACCGAGCGCCGCACGGTGCCAGAAGGCCTGTGGGTCAAGTGCCCGAGCTGCGAAACGGTGCTGTACAAGACCGATCTGGAACAGAACCAGAATGTGTGCCCCAGCTGCAGCCACCACCTGCGGATTGGGGCCCGCGCCCGGCTCGACGCGTTTCTGGATGCCGAAGGCCGCTACGAAATTGGGCAAGAGGTCATTCCAGTGGACGCACTCAAGTTCAAGGACAGCCGAAAGTACCCCGAGCGCCTGAAGGAGGCGCTGGAAAACACCGGCGAGACCGATGCCCTGGTTGTTCTGGGCGGCGCGGTGCACAGCATCAATCTGGTGGCTGCCTGTTTCGAGTTCGATTTCATGGGCGGCAGCATGGGCTCGGTGGTGGGCGAGCGTTTTGTTCGCGGCGTCGAAACCGCCATTGAACAAAAAGTACCTTTCGTTTGCTTCACCGCCACTGGCGGCGCGCGCATGCAGGAAGGCCTGCTCAGCCTCATGCAGATGGCCAA
>CAZANT010000086.1:0-8753 GCA_964486575.1 uncultured Burkholderiaceae bacterium
GCACCATCAACTACGTGCAGGAAACCGGCAAGGTGCAGAAGTGCGACCTCTGCGGTGGCGACCCGGCCTGCGCCACCGCCTGCCCCACCGGCGCCATCACCTACATCGACGCCAACTGGACCGGCATCGAACGCATGAAACTGTGGGCCGCCAAGACCACGCCTGGCGCTGCCGCCTAAGGAGTACACCATGAGCTGGACTGGAAAAATTCTTCGCGTCAACCTCACCGCCGGCACCTGCGCCAGTGAGCCCCTCAACATGGACTGGGCCCGCGCCTTCATTGGCTCGCGCGGCCTCGCGTCTAAATACCTCACGACCGAAATTGACCCCAGGGTCGATGCACTGTCGCCCGAGAACAAAATGATCTGGGCCACCGGCCCGCTCACCGGCACCATGGTGTCAACTGGCGGCCGCTACACCGTGGTCACCAAAAGCCCACTTACGGGCGCAATTGCCTGCTCCAACTCCGGTGGCTATTTCGGTGCAGAGCTGAAGTCGGCTGGGTGGGACATGGTGATCGTTGAAGGCAAGTCACCCAAGCCGGTCTACCTGTTGGTCCAGAACGACAAGGCCACGCTGGAAGACGCTTCCGGCCTGTGGGGCAAGAGCGTCTGGGACACCGAGCCGGCCATCAAGAGTAAACACCAAGACCCGCTGATCCGCGTTTCCGGCATTGGCCCGGCCGGTGAAAACGGCGTGCTGTACGCCGCCATCGTCAACGACCTGCACCGAGCGGCCGGCCGCTCGGGGGTGGGCACGGTGATGGGCAGCAAGAACCTCAAGGCCATTGCGGTCCGCGGCACGATTGGCGTGGGCGGTAACCTGAAAAACGCCAAGGGTTTCTTCACCGCCGTCACCGCCGCCAACAAGGTGTTGAAAGACAACGCCGTCACCGGCCAGGGCCTGCCGGCCTACGGCACCCAGGTGCTGATGAATGTCATCAACGAAATTGGTGGCCTGCCCACACGCAACCACCAAGACGTGCAGTTCGACGGCGCCAAAGACATCTCGGCCGAAGCCATGGTGACCCCGCGCGAGAGCGACGGCAAAAAACACTTGGTGACCAACCAGGCCTGTTTTGGCTGCACCATCGCCTGCGGCCGGGTCTCCAAGATGGACCCGAACCACTTCACAGTGAAAGACAAGCCGCAGTACCACAAGGCCGAAGGCGGCCTAGAGTACGAAGCCGCCTGGGCACTGGGAGCCGCCAACGGTGTGAACGACCTCGAGGCCCTGCAGTACGCCAACATGCTGTGCAACGAGTACGGCATGGACCCGATCTCTTTCGGCGCCACCATTGGTGCGGTGATGGAGTTGTACGAGATGGGGGTGCTGACCAAAGAGCAGTTGGGCATCGAGGCACCGTTTGGCTCGGCAGCAGCGCTGGCCCACTTTGCCGAGATCACCGGCAAGGGCATTGGCTTTGGCAAGGAAATCGGCACGGGTTCCAAGCGCCTGACCGAAAAATACGGCCACCCTGACTTGTCAATGAGCGTCAAGGGCCAGGAATTCCCGGCCTACGACGGTCGCGCCATCCAGGGCATTGGTCTGGCCTACGCCACCAGCAACCGTGGCGCCTGCCACCTGCGCGGCTACACCATCGCGTCTGAAGTGCTGGGCATTCCGGTCAAGACCGAGCCGGCCGAACACGTGGGCAAGCCCGAACTGGTGAAGGCCTTCCAGGACGCCACCGCCGCGTTTGACGCTGCCGGCATCTGCATTTTCACCAGCTTTGCCTGGACGCTGGCCGACGTCGCGCCGCAACTGCAGGCCGCCTGCGGCGACGAGTTCACGGTGGAGCACCTGACCCACATCGGCGAGCGCATCTGGAACATGGAGAAAGAGTTCAACCTCGCCGCCGGCCTGACCAAAAAAGACGACATCCTGCCCAAGCGCCTGCTGACCGAGCCCGCCAAGACCGGCGCCTCCAAGGGCATGGTCAGCCGGTTGGACGTGATGCTGCCCGAGTACTACCAGATCCGTGGCTGGGACAGCGAGGGCGTGCCCACCGCCGCCACGCGCGAACGCCTAGGACTGTAAGCTGCTTTTTTCATAGCAAAACATTGAGAAAGGGCGCCGGGCTGCGCCCTTCTTTTCTTTATATTTCGGGGGGGAATGGTATGCAGCATGTGATTCTGGGCGCAGGCCCGGCCGGCGTGATTGCGGCAGAGACACTTCGCAAGCAAGCGCCCCACGACGGGGTCTTGTTGATTGGCGAAGAGGACGAAGCGCCGTACTCGCGCATGGCCATTCCCTACCTGCTGATTGGCCAGGTGGAAGAGCAGGGCACGCACCTGCGCAAAGACGCGGCGCACTTCAAGTCGCTGGGCATTGACCTCAAGCGGCTGCGCGCAAGCTCGGTCGATACCGCAGCGCGGGTGGTGAAGCTGTCCGACGGCACGCAGCAAAGCTACGACAGGCTGTTGATTGCCACCGGCGCCCGGCCGGTGCGCCCGCCCATCCAGGGCCTCGATTTGCCCAACGTGCACACCTGCTGGACGCTGGCCGACGCTCGCGCCATCATGGGCAACGTGAAGCCCGGCTCGCGCGTGCTGCAGATGGGCGCCGGTTTCATTGGCTGCATCATCATGGAAGCGCTGGCCAAGCGAGTCAAAGGTGAGGGCGGCCAGCTCACCGTAGTAGAGATGGGCAACCGCATGGTGCCGCGCATGATGACCGAGAAGGCCGGCGCGATGATCAAGGCCTGGTGTAACCAGCAGGGCGTGCAGGTGGTCACAGACGCCAAGGTCGAGTCGTTGCACGCACAGGGTGCTGCCATCAACGCCAAACTCTCGACCGGCCAGAGCGTGGCGGTGGACGTGGTGATTGTGGCTACTGGCGTCAAACCCAACCTCGAATTCCTCGAGGGTTCCGGCATCACCTGCAAAGACGGCATTCTGGTGGACGGAAAAATGCAGACCAACGTGCCCGGCGTCTTTGCCGCCGGCGACGTCATCAGCGCGGTGGATTTTTCCACCGGCGAGCTCAGCCTCAACATGATCCAGCCGGCCGCCGCCGACGAAGCCCGCATTGCCGCCCTCAACATGGCCGGTGGCGCCACAGCGTCGCAGGGTAGTCTGGCCATGAACGTGCTCGACACGCTGGGGCTGATCGCCTCGTCGTTCGGCCAGTGGTGGGGCGCCGACGCCAAGGATGGCGGCCGCCATGTGGAGCAGGCCGACGACGCTGCGTTCAAATACCTGCGGCTTGAATTCCAGGGTGACCAGCTCATCGGCGCCACCAGCCTGGGCTGGACCAACCATGTGGGCGTGCTGCGCGGGCTAATTCAGGGTAAGGTCAAACTCGGCGACTGGGCCGACAAACTCATTGCCGATCCAACCCGTTTGATGGAAGCCTACCTCGCCTGCAGCCAGCAGCAGAACGCTTGGGCGACACGCGCGAGTCGCGTGTAGTAAACGCATGGACATCACCTTCAAGCTCTTCGCCACGCTCACCGACTACCTGCCACCCGAAGCCAAAAGAAGCAACCAACTGGCGATGTCGGTGCCGGATGGGACCACCGTGCAGCAAATCGTCGACCGCTTCAACCTTCCGCCCAAGCTGGTGCACCTGGCGCTGGTCAACGGCCACTACATCGCGCACGAGAAACGCGCCAGCCACGCGCTGGTGCAGGGCGACGTGCTGGCCGTCTGGCCGCCCATTGCCGGCGGCTGAGCCATGGCCGCAGAAGTGCCCGAGCGGCTGGTGCGCGACATGGGCTGCACACCGGCCGATCTGGTGCGGTGGCTGCCGGCTGCTGTTGGAAACAAGCCGCTGCGCTGGTCGGAATCTGGTTGCGAGGTGGTGCTGGGCGAGGGCCGCAGCGTGCGCTTTGGGTGGCAGGTGCTGGCGCCGCGCTGCATCGCACTGATGCGGATTGAGCGGGTGCAACTGGAGATGGTCTTCAGTGGCTGCAACGCGGAAATTCGGCGCAGCTTTCTGGCGCAGTTTGACGCTTACACGCGGCGCGGTGGCGGCTGAACCGCTTCGCTCTGCAACGTCAGTAGGCGGTGTCCTCTGCGGCAAATCCATGCCGCTGGCGCACCCGGATGCAGACATCACTCCCCGCCTCAAACTCTCGGCAAGGCGACGGTCGCCATTCGTAAATCCCGCAGCCGACTTTGCTGCCAACCTTGCCGGTCAGCGCAGAGCAGCGCGCGGGGGAATGGTCGGTGCCGCGCATGCGGCAGGTGCTGTCGGTCACTTCGACCGCCAAACCGGATGGCACGCGGCCACCGTTGTTGTCCAGCTCGAAAGCAGAGAAGTCCACGCGGAAACTCGCACAGCAGGCGCCGCAGGTTTGGCAGTCGAACATCAGAGTTTGCCGAGCAGCAAATACTCCATCAGCGCCTTTTGCACGTGCATGCGGTTCTCGGCTTCGTCCCACACGACCGACTGCGGGCCGTCGATCACCTCGGCGGTGACTTCTTCCCCGCGGTGGGCGGGCAGGCAGTGCATGAAGAGGGCGTCGGGTTTGGCGGCGCGCATCATCTCGGCGTCCACGCACCAGTCGGCAAAGGCGAGCTTGCGCGCCTCGTTCTCGGCCTCGTAACCCATGCTGGTCCACACATCGGTGGTGACCAGGTCGGCGCCCGCGCAAGCGGCCATTGGGTCTTTGAACACCTTATAGCTGTCGGCGGAACGGATACCGGCAATTGACTGATCTACCTCGTAGCCACTGGGCGTGCTCAGGTGCACGGTGAAGCCGAGGATTTCGCTGGCCTGCAGCCAGGTGTTCGCCATGTTGTTGCCGTCGCCAACCCAGGCCACGGTTTTGCCTTGCAGGCAGCCGAGGTCAATGTGGCCATCGTCTCGCAGACCCCGGTGCTCAATGAAGGTGAACAGGTCCGCCAGGATTTGACAGGGGTGGAATTCGTTGGTCAGTCCGTTGATAACGGGTACGCGGGAATGCGCGGCAAAGGCCTCGATCTTGGTCTGCTCGTAGGTGCGAATCATCACCAAATCCACCATGCGGCTGATGACCTTGGCGCTGTCCTCGATCGGCTCAGCCCGACCCAACTGGCTGTCGCCCGTGGTCAGATGCACGACGCTGCCGCCGAGCTGGTACATGCCAGCCTCAAAACTCACGCGGGTGCGGGTGCTGGCCTTCTCGAAAATCATGGCCAACGTGCGGTCCACGAGCGGGTGGTGCTTCTCGTAGGCCTTGAATTTTTTCTTGATCAGTGCCGCGCGCTCGAACAGATACAGGTAGTCCTGCGCGTTCAGGTCGCTGAACTGAAGGTAGTGTTTCAGTGGCGTGGTCATGGCGTCTCGGCCAGCAACTGTTTGATCAGCGGACACAGAATCCCGACCACCTCGTCGGCTTCGGCCAGCGTCATGATCAGCGGCGGTACCAGCCGCACCACGGTGTCGGCCGTCACGCTGATCAGCAGGCCGGCATCGGCGCAGCGCTGCACCAGCACACCGCAGGGCTTCCACAGGTCCACGCCCAGCATCAGGCCCACGCCACGGATTTCTTTCACACCCGCCACACCCGCGAGTTCGCGGTTCAGTGCGGCTTTGAGGTGGCCACCCACGCGCACGGCGTTGTCGATCAGACCGTCTTCTTCCATGATGCGGATGGTTTCAATGCCCGCCCGCATGGCCAGCGGGTTGCCACCAAACGTGGTGCCGTGGTTGCCCGGCTGGAAAATGGTAGCCGCTTTCGGACCCACCACCACCGCGCCAACCGGCACACCCGAGCCCAGGCCCTTGGCCAGTGGCATCACGTCGGGCAGGATGCCAGCCCACTGGTGTGCAAACCACTTGCCGGTGCGGCCCATGCCGCATTGCACCTCGTCGATCATCAGCAGCCAGTCGCGCTCGTCGCACAGGGCCCGCACATCGCGCAGGTAGTCCGCGCTCATGGGGTTGACGCCGCCCTCGCCCTGAATCGCCTCAAAGAACACCGCCACCACGTTGGGGTTGTTGGCTGTGGCGGCCTTGAGCTGCTCGATGTTGTTGATCGGCACGCGGATGAAACCCTTCACCAGGGGCCCAAAACCGGCCTGCACCTTGGGGTTGCCGGTGGCGGACAAGGTGGCGATGCTGCGACCATGAAAGGCTTTTTCGTAGACCACGATTTCCGGCCGCTCAATGCCCTTGTCGTGACCAAACTTCCGCGCCAGTTTCAGGGCCGCCTCGTTCGCTTCCAGTCCGGTGGAGCAGAAAAACACGTTGGTCAGACCCGACAGCGCCACCAATTTGGCAGCCAGCGTTTCCTGGCCTGGCACATGGTAGTAGTTGCTGGTGTGGATCAGCTTGGCCACCTGGTCTTGCAGCGCGGGCACCAGTTTGGGGTGGGCGTGCCCCAGCGTGTTGACAGCGATGCCGCCCAGCGCGTCAAGGTACACCTTGCCATTTACGTCCCAGACGCGGCAACCCTGGCCGTGCGACATGGCGATCGGCACGCGGCCATAGGTGTTCATCACATGCGGCGAGGTGGCGATGGTCAATTGGGGCACGGCGGCGTTCATGGCAAAGCTCCAGGGGCTCAAATAAAAGCAGCCCAAAACGGGATGGCGCGCATCCTCGGGGCTGTGGGGCATGATTCTAGGCTCAGACTTTGCTTGGCTTCGTGACAAGCCTGCGGCAGGGGCATCGTCAAGTCGCAAGTCTTATATAAGATAGAATACTTGTGCGGTGCAACATGCTGGCGATCCCAGCGCCCGTACCCTCTGACAACACCAGTACCCGATGGTTTTACCCTCTGCCCAAGAAGTGTTCATCCTCGGATTGACCGTGGATGGCAGAACCTTCCGCCCCAGCGACTGGGCAGAGCGGTTGGCCGGAGTGATGAGCTCCTTCCGGCCTGGCGGCGCCCAGCCCGGCAGCCACCTCAGCTACTCCCCTTGGTGCGTCCCGAACACGATCGACGGCGTCAAGTGCGTGGTGGTGAATCGCGAATTGCGTGAGCTGGAACCCATGGCGTGGGACTTTTGTCTCAATTTCGCGCGCGACAACCAGCTGCAGGTGGTGGAAGCCTGCCTGCTGCCCACCCCCCCCGCAGCAACTTGAAGCTGGGGTATACGCCAACAAAAAAGCCGTCTTTCGACGGCTTTTTTGCTCTTTGCTGACAGCGCACCCGACAAAACGGCGCAGCAGGGGTCTGCTGCGGGCGAGTTGGCCTGGTTAGGCGGTGGCCGAAGCCAATGCCAGGGTTTTCACCTTGGCGCTCAGGCGGCTCTTGTCGCGAGCGGCCATGTTCTTGTGGAAGATGCCTTTGTCGGCTACGGTATCGACGACGGCTTGCATTTTGGCAAACAGCTCTGCGGCCTTGGTTTTGTCACCGGCGAGAACGGCTTTTTCAACGTTCTTTACTGCGGTGCGGTACTTTGAGCGCAGCGACGTGTTCGCGGCGTTGAGTTTGATGTCCTGGCGGACGCGTTTGCGGCCCGACGCGAGGCGCGGGTTCTTTTTCTTGGGCTTGGTTGCCATGATTGGGGATCCTTGTGTTTGAGGATGATGTCAGCAAAGCCCTCCATTATAGGCGACTCCAAGAACAAGGGGCCTGCCTCGTCAGCCGGGGTAGGGTAGAGACAGGCAGCGCATAAACTCAAGGCGTGTCACTGTTCAAAGCCGCCTCCACCGTATCCCTGCTGACGCTGGCATCCCGCGTCACCGGTCTCGCGCGGGAACTGTTGATGGCGTCGACCTTCGGCGCCAGCGCCATGACCGACGCCTTCAATGTCGCCTTCCGCATCCCCAACCTGTTTCGCCGGTTGTTTGCCGAGGGCGCGTTCAGCCAGGCGTTTGTGCCGGTGCTGGCCACCGTCAAGGCCCAACAGGGCGAAGCGGCGACGCGCGCCCTGATCGACCGTGTGGCGTCGCTGTTGCTGCTGGCCCTGTTGCTGACCTGCGTGCTGGGTGTCGCGGCTGCGCCGGTGCTGGTTTGGGCCATGGCCAGCGGGCTGCAGCAGGAACCGCAGGGTTTTGAGGCCGCCGTGTTCATGACGCGCTGGATGTTCCCTTACATCGGCTTCATGTCCCTGGTGGCCCTGTCTGCCGGGGTGCTCAATACCTGGAAACGCTTCGCCGTGCCAGCGGCCACGCCGGTGCTGTTGAACCTGGCGATGATCGGCGCGGCCCTCTGGGGTGCCCCCTGGTTTGCCCAGCAGGGCATTGCACCGATCTACGCCATGGCCGCCGGTGTGATGCTGGGGGGCCTGTTGCAACTGGGTGTTCAGGTGCCCGCCCTGTGGCGCCTGGGCCTGCTGCCGAAATGCGGCTTTGGCTGGCCGGCGCTGCGCACCGCGTGGAACGACGCTGGCACCCGTCAGGTGACGCGCCTGATGCTGCCCGCGCTGCTGGGCGTCAGCGTGGCTCAAATATCTCTCTTGATCAACACACAAATCGCGTCCCACCTCACCCCTGGCAGTGTGAGCTGGCTCAGCTACGCCGACCGGTTGATGGAGTTTCCCACCGCGCTGCTGGGCGTGGCGCTGGGCGTGGTGCTGACGCCGCAGCTCGCTGCCGCCAAGGCCGCCAACGACGCCGCCAGTTACTCGGCCATGCTTGATTGGGGCTTGCGGCTGGTGGTGGTGTTGTCGGTGCCCAGCGCGGTGGTGTTGTTGACATTTGCCCAGCCTCTGGTTGCGACGCTGTACCACTATGGCGCTTTCACCGAGCGGGACGTGCAACAAACCACAACCGCGTTGATGGGCTACGGCGCCGGGCTGGTGGGTCTGGTGGCGATCAAGGTGTTGGCACCGGGCTACTACGCCAGCCAGGACATCCGTACCCCGGTGCGTATC